>CAYMTH010000145.1:0-9637 GCA_964393235.1 uncultured Solibacteraceae bacterium
GCCGCATCCTCAACCGGGAAACGGGGCTCGCCGGCAACTCGGTCGCCACCCCGTTTGTCGACCGGGAGAGCAATCTCTGGCTGACGCGCAGCGACGGCATTTCTCGAGTAGAAATCAATTCGCCCCTGCAGGTTTACACCTCGATGTCCACTTCGACGTCCACCCTGCATAACGGCGTCCGTTACATCGCTTCGGCCACCAGCGGCGTCCCGCTATCCCGGTTCGACAAGGACCCCGGCACCGGACTCGCCGTCACGACGCCGATCCAGGTCCCGGCAACGCAGGCGTTTGCGCTCGTCTCCTTCGGCGAGAGGTCAGGCTCACCCGCTACCGATCTGCTCGCCGCCACCTCGAACGGCGTTGTGCGGATCACTGGAAACACGTCCGCACCGCTGCTCCCCAACCGGGTCGGCCTGATCCACGCGGCGAGCGCTCTGCTGCGCTCACGGGCCAACCCAAACCGCGTCTTCGTCGGCCACTCCGCCGGCATCTACTCCATCCGTTACGAAAACGGCCGCTGGATCGACGAGGGCGACCCTCGAGGCATCAATACGCGTTTCGGCAATCTCGTGGAGGACGCCGACGGCGCGCTTTGGGCAGTCTCGAACGCGAGGCTCATTTGCCGCATCAACATCCCGCCGGCCAGCGTCGGCGCGGGCACAGTCCGCATCCTGACCACCAAGGACGGCGCGCCGGCCGAGCCCCAGACCGTCAGCTACGCCGCCGGGCAGATCTATCTCTCGGGACCCGACGGATTCTACCGCTTCGACAAGCCCAGTGACCGGTTTGTCCGGGACACCCGTTTCGACTTTCCGCTGTCCGACGTCGCCGACTCGCGGTCGCTCGTTGAGCTTCCCGGCGGCGATGTCTGGGCCTTCGGCGGCGCCGGGGCCGAGAACAACCAGGGACTCTTCCGCCGCCAGGCCGACGGGTCGTACAAGCTCGACCTGCTGACCTTCCGGCGCCTGTCTGCCTTCCAACTCGGTCCACCGGAACTCGAAGCGGACAACAGCCTCACTCTCCCCAGCCGCGACGGCATCCTCCGCTTCGACCGCGCCGAGCGGCCCAGCCCTCCCCGCTTCTCCACCCTCATCCGGCATATCGCATCCGCCGGCGGGCAGACCGTTTTCGGTGGCGACCCCGGCGCAAAGCTCGCCCCGCCCACCGTGCCGTTCGAACACAACTCCCTCCGCTTCCAGTTCGCAGCCCCGACCTACGGCACCGAGGACGAGACCAATTATCAGTACCTGCTCGAAGGATCCGACAACGGCTGGTCCGTCTGGTCCACCCGGCACGAGGCGAACTACAACAACCTCGGCCCAGGCCAGTACCGCTTCCGCGTCCGCTCCCGCACGGTCGACGGCCGCGAGGGCGAAGAGGCGGTGTTCTCCTTCTCAATCGCCGCGCCGTGGTATCGCACCACGCTCGCCTATCTCGCCTACGCCGCCCTGCTCGCCCTCGCCGGCTACGCCGCCCGCCGGCAGATCATCGCCCGCGAACGCGAAAAGTCCCGGCGCGAAACCGCCGCCCTCGAAGCGACCGTCGCCGAGCGCACCGCCGTCATCGCCGCCCAGCGCGACAATATCGAACTGCTCAGCGAGATCGGCAAGGAGATCACCGCCTCGCTCGAACTCGAAACCGTCCTGTTCAAGGTCTACGAGCGGGTGAACAAGTTCGTCGACGCCTCCGTCTTCGGCGTCGGCCTCTACCGCCCCGAGAAAGGCGTCATCGACTACGACCTCGCCATCGAGAACGGCAAGCGCTACGCCCGCTACTCCCGCTCCGTTGCCGATAAACAACAGTTCGCCGTCTGGTGCGTCGACAACCGCAAGCCGGTCTTCATCAACGACGTCGAAGCCGAGTACCGCGACTACATCGCCAGCTACGCCCACGGCAAACGGCTGCTCGAGGATGGCTCGCAGGCCCAGGCCCCGGCGTCGATGATCTACCTCCCGCTCATCGCCAAGGACCGCGTGCTCGGGGTCCTCTCCGTGCAGAGCTTCAAGCGCAACGCCTACACGCGCCAGCACCTGAGCCTGCTCGAGAACCTCGCCTCCTACACCGCCATCGCCCTCGACAACGCCGACGTCTACCGCCGCGTCGCCACCCGCGAGCGCGAAATCTCCACCGTCAACCGCATCAACCAGGCGCTCTCCACCAAGCTCGATTCCGCCGATCTCATCCACCTCGTCGGCGAGCAGATCCGCGAGGTTTTCAACGCCCAGCTCGCCTACGTCGCGCTCCTCGACCGCGCCACGATGATGCTCCACTTCCCCTACACATACGGCGAGGACGTGGAATCGAGACCCTTCGGCGACGGACTTACTTCGCAGATCATCCGCTCGGGGCAGCCGCTGCTGATCAACCAGGACGTTGGCGGCAACACCGCCCGCCTCGGCCTGCAGAACATGGGCCGGCAGGCGGCGTCCTACCTCGGCGTGCCCATCCCGTCGGGGGGCGAGATCATCGGCGTCCTGAGCGTCCAGAGCCTCGAAGAGGAAGGCCGCTTCACGGAAGCCGATCAGCGGCTGCTCGCCACCATCGCCGCCTCCGTCGGCGTCGCCTTCCACAACGCCCGGCTCTTCGAGGAGGCCCGCCAGGCCCGCGCCGCCGCCGAAGAGGCCGACGCCGCCAAGAGCGCCTTCCTGTCCACCGTCAGCCACGAACTCCGCACCCCGCTCACCTCGGTCCTCGGCTTCGCCAAGATCATCCGCAAGCGCCTCGAGGAACGCATCTTCCCGCTGATCTCCGACGACGACCGCAAGACCGCCCAGACCAAGCGGCAGATCGCCGAGAACCTCGACGTCGTCGTCAGCGAGGGCCAGCGCCTCACCAAGCTCATCGACGACGTGCTCGACCTCGCCAAGATCGAGGCCGGCAAGTTCACCTGGAACCTCTCCTCCACCTCGATCCCCGACGTCATCTCCCGCGCCGTCTCCGCCACGTCTTCGCTGTTCGAAGCCAAGCGGCTCGAGGTCCGCGCCGAGGTCGCCGACGATCTGCCCGCCATCCACGGCGACGCCGACCGGCTGCTGCAGGTGGTGATCAACCTCCTCTCCAACGCCGTCAAGTTCACCGACTCCGGCTCGGTCTTCGTCTCCGCGCGCGCCGCCGGCGGCGAGATCGTCGTCTCGGTCAAGGACTCCGGCATCGGCATCAAGCCGGAGGACCAGCCGAAGGTCTTCGAGAAGTTCAAGCAGGTGGGCGACACGCTCACCGACAAGCCCAAGGGCACCGGGCTCGGCCTGCCGATCTGCAAGGAGATCGTCGAGTTCCACGGCGGCCGCATCTGGGTGGAAAGCGAGCCCGGCCAGGGCGCCACCTTCTCGTTCAGTCTCCCGGTCAGCGGCGCGCCCGCCGAGCGCCAACCGAAGGTGAACATCGAGTCGATCATCCGCCAGCTCCGCGACAACGTCGCCAGCCATCAGCCGCGGCCCCACTCGGTGCTCGTCGTCGACGACGACCCGCACATCCGCTCCCGGCTGCGGCAGGAGCTCACCGAGGCCGGCTACGACGTCCGCCTCTCCGAAGACGGCCGCAGCGCTCTCGCCGCCGTGCGCGAGCAGCAGCCCGGCCTCATCATCCTCGACGTCATGATGCCGGAGATGAACGGCTTCGACGTCGCCGCCGTACTCAAGAACGACCCCGCCACCGCCGCCATCCCGATCATCATCCTCTCGATCGTCGAGGACAAGGAGCGCGGCTACCGGCTCGGCGTGGACCGCTACCTGACCAAGCCGATCGACACGGCCGCCCTGTTCCACGAGGTCGGCACGCTGCTCGATCAGGGCAAGTCGCACAAGAAGGTCATGATCGTCGACGAGGACTCCTCCACCATCCGCACGCTCGCCGAAGCGCTGCAGGCGCGCGGGTATCACGTCACCGAGTCCAACGGCGCCGAACTCGTCGACAAGGCCCTGTCCGCCAAACCCGACATCATCGTCCTCAACTCCCTGCTCTCCGGCCACGACACCGTCCGTTCGCTGCGCTTTGAGAAGGGCCTCGAAAACGTTCTCTTTTTGATCTACCAATAGCCACCATGAAAATTCTGATCGTCGACGACGAACCGCACCTCCGCATGCTGATCCAGCAGACCCTCGAAGAACTCGAGGACGAAGGCGTCGAACTCCTCACCGCGACCAACGGCGAAGAAGCCCTGGAAACCATCCGGGACGAGCAGCCCAACCTTGTTTTCCTGGACGTCATGATGCCGCGCAAGAACGGCTTCGACGTCTGCCAGGCGGTCAAGTTCGAACTCGGGCTCAGCCACATCCACATCATCCTGCTCACGGCCAAGGGCCAGGAGTTCGATCGCCAGCGCGGCGCCGAAGTTGGCGCCAATCTTTATCTGACGAAGCCGTTCGACCCCGACGCCCTGCTCGCCAAGGCGCGCGAAGTGCTCGGGCTCTAACCCATGGCCTCGCTGACGCTCAAAGCGCTGCTGAGTCCGAAGACCGGCGCCGCGGCCGCCGCCGGCGCCGTCGCTGACGCGCTCGGCGTGCCGTTCCACGCGCAGGCGGAACCGGCGCCGGACGCGCATCCGATCACGCTCGACGGCGAGGTGATCGGCTATACCGGCCATCCCGCGCTCGCCGCGCTGCTGAGCCATCTCGCCGCCAAGGAGTCGGAGCGCCGCGCCCTCGCCGCCGAGGTGCTCCACCTCTATCGCGAGGTCCACCTGATCGAACAGCTTTCCGAACAGCTCGCCGCGCTGCTCGACTTCGCCTCCATCGGCGACGCCGCGCTCGCGCAGGCCGCCCGACTTATCGCCCGCTCGCATTCCACCGTCCTGCTGCTCGACAAGCCCGGCGAACCGCTCCGTCCCATCGCCCGCTCCGGCGAACCGCTCGCGCCGCTCGCCCCGGACTCGCCGTTCCCCAACAGCGTGCTCGAGCGCGGCCTGGCCGAAATCGTCAACGACGGCGAAGCTTCCGTTACCCTTCTCGCCGCCCCGCTTCGCGCCAAGCAGCGCACCGTCGGCGTCATCGCCCTCGCCAACGACGCCAACACGCCCTACAGCGCCGCCGACCTGAAGCTGCTCAACACCATCGCGCTGCAGACCGCCACCGCCGTCGAGAACTCGCTGCTCTGCGCCGACATGGTCAGCGCCGTGCAGGACCGCGAAAAGCTCGCCGCCCTCGAGCGCGAGCTCGACACCGCCCGCAATATCCAGCACTCCCTGCTGCCGTCCACCTTCCCGCCGTTCCCCGACCGCCAGGACTTTGACATTCACGCCCGCATGAACGCCGCCAAGGCGGTGGGCGGCGACTTCTTCGACTTCTTCCTGATCGACGACACGCGGCTCGGCTTCGTCATCGGCGACGTCTCCGGCAAAGGCATTCCCGCGGCGCTGTTCATGGCCGTCGCCAAGACCCAGTTCAAGCCCGCCGCCCTGCGCGGCCTGCCCCCGGAAGAGTGCATCACGGAGGTCAACCGCGCGCTTGTCCGCGAGAAGCGTTCGTCGATGTACGCCACCTGTTTCTACGGCATCTTCGACACCGCCAGCGGCGAGATCCGCTTCTGCAACGCCGGCCACAATCCGCCGTTCGTGCTCCGCGCCTCGGGCGAGGTCGAGCCCATCCCCAATTCCGGCGGCCTCCCCATTGGGCTCTTCGACCGCCTTCCCTATACCGCCGGCGCCGTCACGCTCCAACCCGGCGACACCTTCTTCACCTACACCGACGGCGTGCCCGATGCGCTCAATACGGCCGAAGAAGAGTTTTCCGACGAGCGGCTGATCGAACTGCTGCGCGCGGCGCCCGAACCCGCCTGCCACCTTCTGATCGAGCACGTCTCCCGCCACCACGCCGAGTTCACCGCCGGCGCGCCCCAGTTCGACGACATCACGATGCTCGCCGTCCGGCGTCATTGAGTTGCTGAGAATTTTCTCCCGCCGCGCGCACTAAACAGGAAAGGCTCACACCATGATGCTTTCCCGTTTTGTCGGACTTGACGACCACAGCCGGTCCGCCCTCCGTCGCCTGGCTTCCCACTGGCGTGACTCGCCAACCCGGCCCGCCGTGAGCGGGCCCGACGCGCTTACCTGGCATAGCCTTATCCAGGAATGGGTTCATGACCGGAACCTTCCCCTACTCGTCCGCCGCCCCCGCGACGGCCGCGGCCGGGAAATCCGCAATCCTTCCGGGCGGATCCTGATTCCGACCGACGACGCGCCGGCCATGTACCTGCTCTCGCTCGCCATGGAACGCCGCACCCCGGCGCGGCATTCCCTCTACAATGCGCTGCTCTCCGGCCGCATGCCCGTCGCGTACTCGCTCACCCCGGCGGAACGCCGCCGGGCCCGCTACACCGGCACCATCGCCTCGATGGACGCCCCGGATCTCTCCAGCCTCGGCTACAAAATCTGCCACATCACGCACATCGGGCTCCGGCGCATGTCGCTCAACTACCGCACCGAAGTCGAACTGGTCGCCCACTCCCTGCTCTTCCTGAGCCCCGTCAACATGTTCGTCGTTCCGAAGGAATTCGCCGGCCTCGGCGAACTCCCGGAGTTCATCGACGAAATGGACCACCCGGCGTCCTTCCCCGTCCGCCCCAGCTAAACCGTCTCGCGGGCGCGCGCTACTCCAGCCGCGCCCGCAACGTCCGCAGGGCCCGCAAGCCTTCGCTCGCCACCTCGGCGTCGGCATCCTTCGAGAGGTTCTCCAACAGTTCCAGCGAATCCTTCGCGCCACGCTCGCCCAGGACCTCGGCGAGGCCGATCTTCTCCTGCTTGTTCGCCTGCAGCAGCGCCGTGTGCAATCCGAACCGGACCTCGGCCACCGGGGCCAGATCCTTCATGAATCCCTTCGCCACGCCGTTCCAGGCCTTGGAATTCAGCGTGTTGACCAGGTACCGCAACGGGCTCAACTCGCTCACCTCGCGGTTGCCCAGCGCCACCACGGCGTAGGCCAGCGACAGGCGCGGGCGCATCTTCCGCTCGCCTTCCCACAGCGTTTCGAGCCGCGCCCGGTCCTCGGCCCGGCCCAGCCGCCCGAGCCCCTCAGCCGCCCCGGCGCGCATCAACTCGTCCTGATCCAACAGATACTTTTCAAACAGCGGGCGGTTAGCCTCGTCCGGCAGCATGGCCAGACCTTCCATCAGCGCGCGGCGGACCTTGTCGCTCTTCGTCCGCTCCCAGGCCTCGCGCATCGGCGGGGTGGCTTCCTTATTGCCGAGCAGCGCGACGGTCTGAATCGCCGCGATCTGCACCTTCTCGTCGGGGTCGCGCAGCATGTAGAAGAGCCGGGGCGCCACTTCGGGATTGCGAATCTTTTCAAACGCCGTCAGCACTTCATAGAGGACCGGCGTGTTCTTGGTGAGCAGCCCGGCCAGTAGCTGTTCGCTCGCCGCCCGGCCGCGCAGCACGCCCAGCGCCCGCGCCGCCGCCGCCCGGCCGTCCATCGAGGGCGATTCCGCCACGACCTTGCCGAGCGCCGCGATGATCTCCGGCCGAGCCACGACGTAGGAGGGGGCCACCGGGTCGTCGGTTCCGCGCAGCTTGTCGAGCCAGCCGCCCTTCAACCGGCCGCGCCAGCCGCTCTGGTAGTACCCGGGCAGGTAGAAGTTCACAAGGCCCGCCGACGCCGTCGCCAGCACCTCGCCGTCGCCGTCGCCGAGTGAGAGGACCAGCGGGTCCAGCGTCTCTTTGCCGCCGATCGAAACCAGCGCTTCCACCGCCTCCCGCCGGACGTTCACGTCCGGGTCGGTCTGGTAGGGCTTCAGCTGTTCGACGGCCGCCGCGCCGCCGTTGCCGAGCGCGCGCACGGTCTTCACCCGTTGCTTCGGATCTCCCGCCGCCGGACTCTGCCCGGCCGCAACCGCGGCCGCCAGCAACGCGCACACTATCGCCAATCGCATATTCTTACGGACGTATTTCGCCGCCGGAAAGTTGACGATTTCTAACGTACGATTTCCAGTTCGACGCGGTTCTTGATCAGTCCGATCTCGTGGCCCATGTCGAGCAGCTTCTGCGCCGCCCGCGGGATGATCTCGCCGCAGTCCACCGTGTAGTGGTTCACGTACATCCCGACGAACTTGTTGGCCAGTTCCGGCTCCATGTCGCGGGCGAACTGCATCGCGTATTCAAGCGCCTCGGCGTGGTTGTCGAGCGAGTACTGGATGCTGTCGCGCATCATCCGGCAGGCTTCGCTGCGGAGTTCGGCCGGCATGTCGCGGCGCAACACGTTGCAGCCGAGCGGCAACGGCATGTCGTAGGTCTTCTTCCACCACTTGCCGAGGTCGAGCAGGTTGTGGAAACCGGTCTTCGAATAGGTCAGCTGCGCTTCGTGGATCACCAGACCCACGTCGGCCGCCCCGTCCTTGACCGCGTCGAGGATCTTGTCGAACGGCACTTCGACAGGGATAAAGTCCGGCTGCAGGATGTTCAGCGTGAGGAACGCCGTGGTCAGCCGGCCGGGGATCGCGATCCGCTTGCCCTTGAGGTCTTCGATCGCCATCGGGTGCAGCGCGACCAGCATCGGGCCGTAGCCGTCGCCGACGCTCGAACCCGAAGCCATGACGTAATACTTGTCCGCCACGTACGGATAGGCGTGGTAGGAAATCGCCGTCAACTCGTATTCGCCGTTCATCGCCCGGCGGTTCAGCGACTGAATGTCTTCCAACTGGTGCCGGAAGTTCAGAAGCTTCGACCGGATCTTACGCGTGGCGAGGCCGTAAAACATGTACGCGTCGTCCGAATCCGGACTGTGGGCGCAGACAATTTCCTTAATTTCCATACTGAGGTGAGTCTTTTCACTATAGCAAACACCCCGGGAAAACCGCCGCGATTCGCCTTATCCGGCGGCCAGTTCCTGCAAGGCCGGGCGGATGTTCTCGAGCGCCGACTCCAGAAGGTCGATGCAGGGATTCAGCTCGTCAAGGTCCCCCGCACGCCCCTTCTTTTCCAGCGCAAATGCCGCCTGGTAGACCCCCGACGCCCCGAAATTCGAGACCGAGCCCTTCATGCTGTGCGCCGCCCGCTGCAATGCCTCCGCGTCCCGCGACATCGCGGCCTTGCGGATCTCGCCCATCAACAACGGATATTCGTCCAGAAACAGTCCGGCCACTTCCCGCAGCAACTCTTCGTCGCCGCCCAGACGCTCCAATGCCACTGCGCAGTCCAGCTTGGCGAGTTCATTGGAAAACTTCATAGCCCCTCCTCTCGGCGCTGAAAGTTTGTACCACGGACACGGACTAGCTACACTCTACCAAAATCGGGATCCAGCAGTAGCAGTACCATCAGTATCTACCTGCCCATATCGGCATCACAGGGAAGACCTTTAGGCCGAAGTGCTTTCTTCGGTTTCTTCGATCAGGCGGTCGACGGCCATCGAGTAGATGACGATGCGGCCGTGGCGGTCGGTTTGGAACACCATCCGCCCCGAATTCGGCGAAAGAGCCGCGCGGGAAAGCCGGGCGTCCGAGCAGCGGTGCTCGCAGATCGTCAACTCCCGCTTCACGCTCCGCAACAGCAGCAGAAGGTGCGGCGAAGCGGCGCTGCCGCTCGCCCCGAGAAACACGGTCGCGTCTCCGTTGCGCTGAAAGTGGACGTACTGGGACGTCTTCGCCACCAGTTCGTCCTTGCCGCTCTCGGGGACGTGTTCCCGGATCTCCGGAAGTTTGCCCATGCCGGACG
>CAYMTH010000146.1:0-6062 GCA_964393235.1 uncultured Solibacteraceae bacterium
GTACTAATGGACAAGATGAAATTCGGCCAGTACACCCCGCACGGTTTTCGCAGCACGTTCAGGGACTGGGCCGGTGAGGAGGCGCATGGCTTCCAGAATGAAACTGTCGAACTCGCTCTTGCCCATACCATCAAGAATCAAGCCGAGGCTGCGTATCGTCGTGGCGATCAACTCGACAGACGCCGGGAATTAATGGACGAGTGGGGGCGCTACGTAGAGGTTGATCAAACGCAGCTTAAAGGCAAAATAATTGCGCTAAAGCGTAGGTCAAAATGACCACACAAAAGAAAAAACGCGGCAGGCCGAAGACAGAAAGGACTATTGAAAGGGAGCGTATTGAGGAAATGCTGAGGAATCCCCCACCTCATATCCGCAATTCCACGCTAACGCCGTTTTCCTTCGACCATAAGCAAGCGGAGGAAATTGAAAAACAAATACTGAAGGACCACAAGTCGCCCCCGACGCCAGCGAACATCGTATATGAGATTGAAAGCGCCGGGCCTGAAAATATGACTCATGCCGAGATACAAGCAACCGTCACCAAGTACGACCGAGTTGGTAAATATATTCATGAAGGTCAGATAAAAGGTGGCAAAACCCTTTCCGATAAGGCAGCTAAACGAATAGAGCAAGTGATGCGAAAAAATTCCGATGTAATTGGAAAACTAGCCTCCGGTTCGTGGTCTGTGAACCGGGCTGCCAATAAAATTCGTGATGAATGGGATGCGCGTGGAGACGGTCAGGAAAAACCCTCAACAAGACAGCTAAGGCGTTGGTTAAAAATGGGTTAGCGGGAAACATCAATTCGTTGGACAAGGCTATAGGCCCACTCAATTCTCACTTCGTTATCTCCAGTGTTGCGTTAATCAACCTGGAGAATATATGACGAAAAGTGACATCCCCGGAATAACCCGTGGCACCGCGGTCCACATCATCCGGATGCGCGAACTGCGCGAAAAGCTGCGGCTCTCCCCCTCCCACATCTACGCTTTGATAAGCCGGGGACTATTCCCAGCCCCGTTTCCGCTAGTCCCCGGTGGACGCGCCAAAGGCTGGGACGAGGCCGAGGTTGATGCCTACCTTAATTCGCGCAAGGAGGCCAAATGAAACTGTTTCTGGGCGTGGATGGGGGGCAGTCATCGACGACGGCGCTGCTGGCCGATGAGACGGGGCGGGTGGTGGGGCGGGGGTCGGACGGGCCTTGTAATCACGTGAAGTCGGCGGCGGAGGGGCGGGAGAAGTTCATCCGGGTGATCGGCGGATGCATCCGGGCGGCGGCGCGGGAGGCGGGATTGGCCGATGAGATTCCGGCGCTGCGGTCGGCGTGCCTGGGATTTTCGGGCGGGCCGGCGGACAAGCAGGGGATTCTGCGGGAGATGCTGACGACGGACCATCTGCTGGTGACGACGGACGCGGCGATCGCGCTGGCCGGGGCGACGCGCGGCGGGGCGGGGATCATCACGATCGCGGGCACGGGGCACATTTCGATGGGCCGGGGGACGGACGGGAAGCTGGCGCGGGCGGGGGGATGGGGCTATATCTTCGGCGACGAGGGCGGCGGGTTCTGGATCGCGCGGGAGGCGGTGCGGGCGGCGATGCGGGTACACGAGCATTGGGGGACGCAGACGTCGCTGCACGCGCGGATGCTGGAGGCGACGGGGCACACGGATGCCAACGCGATGATGCACGCGATGTATACGGCGGACTGGCCGCGGAAGCGGCTGGCGTCGTTGTCGCGGCTGGTGGACGAAGAGGCGGAAAACGGCGACCCGGAAGCGCGGGACATCCTGGAGCGCGGGGCGGCGGAGTTGATCCACATTTCGACGATCGTGCGGCGGAACCTGTTCGCGTCGACGGCGCCGGCGCGGCTGTCGCCGATCGGGAGCGTGTGGAAGAGCCGCATTCTGCGGGAGAAGTTCGTGACCTTGTGGACGGCGGCGAATGCGCGGAATTCGTTCGGGCCTCCGGCGTTGGGGCCGGCCGCGGGCGCGCTGCTCGAAGCGTTTCGGATCGCCGCGCTCGCCGTGGACCTGCACAACCTGCCGGAGGCCGAGAAGTAGAGCGATCAGCCCGGGATTTCGGGTTCGACGAGATTGGCGAGCTGGGTGAGGGATTCCTGCCAGCCGAGGTAGCAGGATTCGACGGGGATGACGTCGGGGACGCCCTCCTGGACGATTTCGAGTTCGGTGCCGCAGGCGACCGGGCGAAAGCGAACGGTGACGGCCATGACGCCGGGGAAGTTGGGATCGTCGAACTGATCGGTGTAGCGGATGAGTTCGTTGGGGATCAGTTCGACAAAAGTGGCCGTGAAGGCGTGGCTGTTGCCGGAGGTAAAGTTGGTGAACGACATGCGGTAGTTGCCGCCGGGGCGAACATCGGCGGAGTGGACCTTGGCGGTGAAGCCGTAGGGCGGGATCCACTTGATCAGGGCGTCGACGTCGGTGAAGGCGCGATAGAGCTTCTCGGGCGTGGTACGCAGAACGCGGTAAAGCTTTACAGTATTGGGCATAGGTACTCGTTTAGACGGCGGGCGATGGGAAAACTCATCGGCGGCCCCATGATACGATCAAAATTACGGGTTCCGCTGGAAAACCCTTCAATTTTATGGCAAAACTCTCGATTCGCGATCTCGATCTTAAAGGCAAAACAGTATTTATGCGGGTGGACTTCAACGTCCCGCTCGCGCCCGGAGGCCAGGAAATCACCTCCGACAAGCGCATCCGCGCGGCGCTGCCGACCATCAAGTACGCTCTGGAACAGGGCTGCGGCCTGATTCTGGCCAGCCACCTCGGGCGGCCGAAGGGGAAGCGGAATCCGGAGATGAGCCTGGCGCCGGTGGCCGTGAAGCTGGCCGAACTGCTGGGCAAGCCGGTGACGATGGCGCCGGACTGCATCGGGCCGGAAGTGGCCGCGTTGAAGCCGAAGGCGGGCGAGGTGCTGCTGCTGGAGAACTTGCGGTACCACAACGAAGAAGAGGGCAACGACCCCGAGTTTTCGAAGCAGCTGGCGTCGCTGTGCGACGTCTACGTGAACGACGCGTTCGGGACGGCGCACCGCGCGCACGCCTCGACGGTGGGCATGATCGCCTATGTGCCGCAGGCGGCGGCGGGGCTGTTGATGGATAAGGAACTGCAGTGGCTGGGCAAGGCGACGTCGAACCCGGACCGGCCGTGCATCGCGATTCTGGGCGGCGCGAAGGTGTCGGACAAGATCGAAGTGATTCAGAACCTGTCGAAGGTGGTGGACCGGCTGCTGATCGGCGGGGCGATGGCGTACACGTTCCTGAAGGCGCGCGGCGAGGCGACGGGCAAGTCGCTGGTGGAAGAAGACAAGCTGGCGCTGGCGAGCGAGTTGATGAGCTCTCTGGGCGACAAGCTGATGCTGCCGACCGATCACGTGGTGGCCGAGGAGTTCAAGGCCGAGGCGGCGAACGAGGTGGTCACGACGATTCCCGAAGGCAAGATGGCGCTCGACATCGGCCCGGCGACGATTGCCGCGTTTGAGGCCGTGATCAAGGAAGCGAAGACGATCCTCTGGAACGGGCCGATGGGCGTGTTCGAGATGAAGCCGTTCGACACGGGGACGGTGGCGCTGGCGAAGGCCGTGGCGAACTCCGGCGCGGTGTCGGTGGTCGGCGGCGGCGATTCGGAAAAGGCCATCAAGTCGGCGGGCGTGACGGACAAGATCACGCACGTTTCGACGGGCGGCGGGGCGTCGCTCGAGTTCCTGTCGGGCATCGCGCTGCCCGGCGTGGCGGCGTTGACGGAAAAGTAGTTTTGTTTGGCGAAACGGGGCCGGCCGCGCGCCGGCCCCGTTTCTATTTCAGGGTGAAGAGCACGCGCAGGTGCGATTCGACGAGGCCGGCGGAGGGTTCGACGAGGCGGCGTTCGGATTCCCACTGGGCTTTCTGCCGCGGCGTGAGGAGCTCAGGGAAGCGGCGCCAGAAGGCGAGCAGGCGGTCGCCGCAGAGCTGCATCTGGATAGTAATGGCGCGGCCTTCGGGAGTCTTGTCGAGACGTTCGGCGGACATTGCAAACGACCACCAGTCGAAGATCCCCTGGCGAATGAGCATGGCGCGGAATTCGGCGGCGCATTGGGGCAGGCTGACGGCGCGAAGAGTTTCGTTGAGGGCTGCGCGCTGGTCGGGGCTGAACCGCAGGCGTTCGGCCCAGAACTGCGGGTTGTAGTTGTGCAGAAGCAGTTGATTGCGGAGGGAGGGATCGGGGCGCGGAGGGGCCTTGGGCGGAGGCGGTGGCGCAGGGGGCGGGGGCGGGACGACAGTGCCACGCTCTTTACCGCCGGGCCAGTCGAGTTGGGCGCAGCGGACGTAGCCGGTGTCGGCTCCGGCGGCGATTTCGCACCAGTCGCCGGAGTCGTTGGTGACCGAGAAGAGGACACGGACGCGATCTCCGCGGGCGAGGGTACGGACGGGTACGCCGGCAGGATCGGCACGGCTCCGCAGAGCGACGTTGTCGTCGCGCACCACGGCGTCTTCCGCCCCGATGGCCGACAGCAGGAACAGCCAGATCGCGAGGAGCATATGGCACCCCTCCTGCCCCGAGCATAGACTAATCGGCGGGTTCGAGATAGCCCCGCAAGGCCGTCGCCCATTCGTCGGGGGTCGCCTGTTCCGGCAGCTTTACGTTGATGCGGGAGCCGCGTTTGGCGCGAAGTTCGCGTTCGTAGGCCTCGCGGAGAGGTTTGACGCGGCGACGCCGGACGGTATCGTAATCCGATTCGAGGCGTCGGCGGCGTTCCTTGTCGCGCGTGCCGCTGATGCTGTGGCGCAGGCGGCGCTCTTCGTCGGTCATGCCCCATTTCGACGAGTCGTAGCCCGGCAGGGCGAGCCACTCGCGGTTCGTGAAGCCGCCGCCGTTCAGGTGCAGTTCGAAATGGTCGCCGGAGCGTTTGACCAGGGTCACGGAGGCGACGGTTCCGCGGGCTACGCCGACGCCGTATTTTTCGACGCGACGCGTGGCCGGCGACCGATCGCCGGGCGCTTCGGCGCCGGAATCATCGGCGGGGAGATCGATCAACACACGGACCCGGTCGCCCACTTTGGGCTGTGCGCAGAGGCAAGCCGCCGCGAGCAGGACCGGGAGGAGGCGCGTCACGCGAGCAGCGGCTTGATCAACTCGCCATGGACGTCGGTCAGGCGGAAGTCGCGGCCCTGGAAGCGGAAGGTGAGCTTCAGGTGATCGATGCCGAGCAGGTGGAGGATGGTCGCCTGGATATCGTGTACCGAGATCTTGCCTTGCGTGGGCGAGAAGCCGAACTCGTCGGTGCCACCCACGACGGAGCCGGCTTTGATGCCGCCGCCGGCCATGAAGAGGCTGAAGGCGTCGATGTGGTGGTTGCGGCCGATCTTGCCCTTCTCACGCACCTCGCCCATGGGGGTGCGGCCGAATTCGCCGGACCAGACGACGAGCGTGCGCTCGAGCAGGCCGCGCTGTTTGAGGTCCTTGATGAGCGCAGCGGTCGGCTTGTCGACCTCCTGGCAGACGCGGTCGAGCGGCTTGGTGATGTCGTCGTGGTGGTCCCAATCGGCGTGGTAGAGCTGCACGAAACGGACGCCGCGTTCGACGAGGCGCCGGGCCAGCAGGCAGTTGTTGGCATACGACGCCTTGCCGGGCTCGGCGCCGTACATTTCGAGGGTTTCCTTCGATTCCGATTTGAAGTCGATCAGTTCCGGACCGCTGGTTTGCATGCGGTAGGCCATCTCGTACTGCGAGATACGAGTCGCAATTTCCGTGTCGCCCGTTTCCTCGAGCTCCATTTTGTTGAGGTCGCGGATCGTCTCGATGGTGCGGCGCTGCTGCTCGCCGTCGACGCCTTGGGGGTTGGAGAGGTCGAGGATGGGATCGCCGGCCGAGCGGAAGGGGACGCCCTGATAGGACGTCGGCAGGAAGCCGCTGCCCCAGAGCGCGGCGCCGCCGCGGGGGCCGCGCGGGCCCGACTGCAGCACGACGTAGCCGGGGAGGCTCTTCGATTCGCTGCCGATGCCATAGGTGACCCAGGAGCCCATCGACGGGCGGCCGGTGCGCACGGAGCCGGGGTTGGCG
>CAYMTH010000146.1:6072-9569 GCA_964393235.1 uncultured Solibacteraceae bacterium
GGGAGGGCCGGGCGGGACCGTGGTTGAAGTTCGCGGTGGAGACGCCGTGGATCATGGCGATGTCGTCGGCGACGGTGGAGAGGTGCGGCACGAGGTCAGAGAACCACATGCCGTTACCGCCCGCTTGCTTGAACGTCCGGCGGGTGCCGAGGAGCTTGGGCGGCTCCTTGGAGAACGTGTCCATGAAGGCGAAGCGCTTGCCCTTGAGGAAAGACTCGGGCGTCACTTTACCGTCCCACTTCACGAGCTCGGGCTTGTAGTCGAACAGTTCGAGCTGGGTGGGCGCACCGGCCATGAAGAGGAAGATCACGCGGTCGACCTTCGGGGCGTGGTGGCGGGCGTTGACCTGGGCCAGGAGATTGTCGGCCATCAGGCTGGCCAGGGCGGCTTTGCCGACACCGAATCCACACTCGCGGAACAGGTGCCGCCGCGTCAGTTTTAACAGGTGCTTGTCTTCCGGATGCATCGCTACTCCCGCGTCATGAATTCGTCGAGGTTCAACAGCACGCGCGCGACGGCGGTCCAGGCCGCCGCCTCGCTCTTTTCTTTCTGGGCATCCCGCTGGGCGGCGAGGAACGTCAGCAGCCGCTTCGATTCGGCGGGTTTGATGGACCGCTGCAGCACGCGCTCCCAGCCGAGCGTCAGTTTGCCGGCATCGTCAAGGGAGGCGCCATCGGTGAGGATCATCTTCGCCAGCACGTCGGCGAACTCGACGTAGGCATCGTCGTTCAACAGAATGAGCGCCTGCAGCGGCGTATTCGAACGGATGCGGCGTGTGCAGGTGACAGTAGCGTCGGGCGCGTCGAACGTGATGAGACCCGGATGCGCGGCCGAACGCTGGAAAAAGGTGTACATACCGCGGCGGTATTTATCCTCGCCCTCTGATACCTTCCACTCGCGTTTCACCTGCGTGACGTCGTTGGCGCCTTTCGGAATCGGAGGATAGACGCTGGGGCCGCCCACCTTGTGCGAGAGCAGGCCGGTGGCGACGAGCGCCGAATCCCGGATGATCTCGGCATCGAGGCGAAGGCGGTTCTGGCGGGCGAGCAGCTTGTTGTAGGGATCGACGGCGGTGACCTCGGGGCGGGCCGCGGAGGCCTGGCGGTAGGTGGCGCTCATGACGATCGTCTTGTGCATCCGCTTCATTTTCCAGTCGCCGGCCATGAACTCGGACGCCAGCCAGTCGAGAAGTTCGGGGTGGGTGGGCCGGTCGCCCATAAGGCCGAAGTCGTTTTCGGTTTCGACGATCCCCTTGCCGAAATACTGCTGCCAGATGCGGTTCATGGTGACGCGGGCCGTGAGCGGGTTGTCCTTGTCGACGAGCCATTTGGCGAAGTCGAGCCGGTTGGGTACGGGGTTCGGATTCTTGAGCGCGGGGAAGACCGCGGGAACGCCCGGCTGGACGAGGCTGCCTTTGCGCGTGAAGTCACCGCCGAGGTGGATGTAGTGCTCGCGCGGGGTTTCGCGGTCCTTCATGATCAGCGTGCGCTGGACCATGGGTTTGCGCTTGCGCAGGTCGACCAACTCCTTGCGTAGAGCGATCAGGCCCGGGTCTTTGTCGGCGTCTTGCGTGAGGGTCTCCTGGTGCTTGCGGATGCGGAACTCGACGTCCTGCACATCGGCGTCCCACTTGCGGAGCGCGGCAACCTCTTCCGGGGTACCGATTTCGAGGAACGGACGGTTGAAGTGTTTCCGGTCAGCTTCCTTGTCGATCTCGTCCACGTTGTTGAGAAACGCGAAGATCTGGTAGAACTCGCGCTGCGAGACGGGATCGTATTTGTGGTCGTGGCAGCGGGCGCAGCCGAGGGTGAGCCCGAGCCAGACGGCGCCGGTTGTCTGCACGCGGTCGGCGACGGCTTCGACGCGGTACTGCTCGAAGTCGATGCCGCCTTCGTAGTTGGAGGGCGTGTTGCGGTGGAAGCCGGTGGCGATCATGTTGTCCGTCGTCGCGTTAGGCAGCAGGTCGCCGGCGAACTGTTCGATGGTGAAGCGATCGAACGGCATGTCGTTGTTGAGGGCCTTGATGACCCAGTCGCGGAAGGGGAAGATGTCGCGTGGGGCGTCGATGGTGTAGCCATCGCTATCGGCATAGCGGGCGAGATCGAGCCAGTGGCGGGCCTGGCGTTCGCCGTAATGGGGCGAGGCGAGGAGGCGGTCGACCAGGCGCTCATAGGCGTCGGGGCGGGCGTCGTTGACAAAGGCTTTCACCTCTTCCGGAGTCGGGGGAAGGCCAACGAGGTCCAGGCTGACGCGGCGAATGAGGGTGACTTTGTCGGCCTCGGGCGAAGGGGACAGGTTCTTTTCCTTGAGCTTGGCCACAATGAAATCGTCGATGCCGTTGCCGGCGGGACGCTTTACGGGCTGGAAGGCCCAATGGATCGACTTCCGCCGTTTGGCGGCGGCGAACTCGGGCGTCGACGGCAGACCGCGTTTCACCCACTCTTCGAGCCTGGCGATCTGCTCGGGCGCCAGCTTCTTGCCGGGCGGCATCTTGAGACCGCCTTCGTGGCGGACGGCCTGCAGAAGGAGGCTCGCCTGGTCGCCGGGCGCGGCGGCCGGGCCGCGGTTGCCGCCCTTGACAATGGCTTCGCGCGAGTCGAGCGCCAACCCGCTGTTCAGTCCGTTGACCGAGTGGCAGCCCTGGCAGTTGCTTCGCAGCAGCGGCCGGACTTCTTTGTCGAAAAACTCAACGTCCGCGGGCGCTTGCGCAAACGCGGCTGAACCCAACAATGCAAAGATAGCTAGGCGCATGTTGCCATATCATATCAGCGGCAACATGCGCCCCGGGGCTCGGGTGGGACGCTAGCGGCCCGCCCCCACCGACACGGCCATCAGTTCTCTCTCGGCGCGATACCAGTCTTCCTGAGGCGACCCCTCCGGACAGCCGCGCTCCAACCATGACAGGTAGGCGCGCACTTCAATATCCTTCACGTCCAGCGACTGCGGCGACTCGAGCGCGTCCGACAGATTCACGATTGACGTATTCGCAGTGGCGGCGGCCTTCTTCGCGGGGGCGGTACGCTTCCGGGGAGCCGCGGCCTTGACGGACTTTTCCTTCTTCGCGACGGGCGCGGCGGCAACAACCTTTTTCCGCGTCTTCTTCACAACAGTTTCGCTAGCATCGCTAACCGGGGGAGGTGCAATCGAAGCCGCGTTCACTTTCTTGCTGGGCATATGGGTACAGTCACTCCTGATTGGGTTGAGAAATCGACTCACAACGGGGTAACGAGGAGGAACGAGCTCTCAATCTATTTTACTAGAGTTCTTTGTTAAGTTGCAGTTACGCTAAAGCTATGTCCTCGCGGCCACTCGCGCTGTTCGCCGCCATTCCGCTTTTTTATCCCGACGTTCTGCCGATTCTGGAACGGCGCTGCGTATCGTGCCACCGGCCGGGCGAGGCCGCGCCGATGGCCCTGACCACCTATGAGCAGGCCCGGCCCTATGCCCGCGCGATCCGCGACGCGGTGCTGCGCCGCACCATGCCGCCCTGGTTCGCC
>CAYMTH010000147.1:0-7618 GCA_964393235.1 uncultured Solibacteraceae bacterium
GCCGGGGGCGCCGGGGCGGGAGCCGGAGCAGCAGCCGCCGGCGCGGGCGGCGGTGGCGCGGCCGTCGCGGCCGCGGTCGAGCCGTTCGTTTTGCCTTCAGCGGCGAACTCGTTCTGCCACGCCGCGTCCACGAAGGAGTGGTTGTGCAGATACTGCTGGTACAGTTCTTCTTCCAGCCAACTATTGACGTCGATCTTGGTGCTGTCCGACATGGGGATTGGTTTCTTAAAAAGTGGGGAAAGTACAGACGCGAGAAGGCGCACGACGGGCGCGCCATCCCTTTTTCATCTTATCGTATTTGGCCTGTCACCCAATCGGTCGCGATCGCTTCCCGGATAGGGCAAGCCGGCGGCCGACCCTCTGTCACCGCGTCCACGAAATCGGCCACGATCGGGTAGTGCAGGTTCGTGTGCGCCGGTAACTCCAGCACCCGCTCCGGCGTCCGAAGCAACGGCCCGTTCAGCGGGTCCAACTCGAGCGACCCCTCCGTCCCGATGATCCGGCACTGGTCCCGCTCCACCCGGCTGTGCCACCGCACGTCGACGATCCCCCGCACCCCGCTCGCGTAGTCCACCAGCACCGTCGCGTTGTCCTCCACCTCGTAGGTGTGCACCGCGTTCCCCCGCATCCCGCACGCCCGCTCCGGCTTCCCGAACCAGTAGTTCAACAGGTCGATCCGGTGCGACGCGATATCGTACAGCGGTCCCCCGCCCGCCAGCGCCGGGTCCACCAGCCAGCTCCGGAATCCGTCCTCCGGGTTGAACCACCCGTGGCAGTTCAACTCCGCCAACACCGGCCGTCCGATCGCCCCTGCCTCGATCAACCGCTTCGCCTCCACCACCTTCGGGTACAGCCGCCGGTAATACGCCACGCCGCACACCACGCCGTGGTGCGCCGCCGCGTTCGACATCGCTACCGCCTGCGGGTAGTTCAGCGCCACCGGCTTCTCGCACAGCACGTGCTTGCGCGCCTTCACCGCCGCGTACAGCCCCGGCGCGTGCAGCGCCACCGGCGTCGCCAGGTACACCGCCGTCACCGACGGATCGGCCAGCCCTTCCTCCAGCGTCGCGTACCCCGGCACTCCGTACGCCGCCGCCTTCTCCGGCTTCGACGTCACCACCCCCGCCAGACGCGACCGCGGCTCAGACAGAATCGCGGGGATCACCCGCTTCGTCGCAATGTCGCCGACCCCGGCGACCAGCCAGTGCACCATGCCTTTATGTTACGGCCCGGGCGCTTCGGCTACTTGAAAATATGGTCCGTCGGCGGGACTTCCTTATGACGCTTCATCAGGAAGAACACGGCCAATCCAGCCAGAATCACCAGCGGAGCTCCAATAACGGCCCAATGTTGGACATCGATCTCCATGGCGTACCTCCACTTTCCGCCCTTAGAATACCACCGGTGGTTCACAAAGTTAAGCGAAATTCATTAGCGCCTCAATCCAGGGGTAACATGGCCTGAATCCAGGGGTAACATGAAGGTGCTGTGCGATTCCTGGCCCCCTTCCGCTCCTACCGCACCAAGCTACAGGCCGCCTTCGTCGGTCTGGCCGGCCTCGCCATCGCCACCACCGCCTGGGAGGCCGGCTACGGCGCCGCCGCCGCCCTCCGCGACGCCACCCTCGACCGCCTCACCGTCATCCGCCAAACCCGCGCCCGTCAGATCGAACGCTTCTTCATCGACGCTTCCACCCACGTCCTCGCCCTCGCCGCCGCCGAATCCGCCATCACCGCCCTCGAAGAGCTCGAACGCGCCTGGCCCCAGCTCTCCGCCCCGCCCGATGCCGACGCCGTCCTCCGCCGCCACTACGGCCCGCTCGAAAAGTGGATCCCCCCGGACCCTCGCGCCCGCGCCCTCCAATACCACTACATCGCCGCCAACCCCCACCCCGTCGGCGCCAAGGACCGCCTCCTCACCGTCCCCGCCGCCGGCGCCTACGGCCGCGTCCACACCCGCTTCCACCCCACTCTCCACCGCTACCAGTCCGCCTTCGGCTTCTACGACATCTTCCTGATCGATCCTTCCGGCCGCATCGTCTACACCGTCTTCAAGGAGATCGACCTTGGCGCCACCCTCGCCGATCCCCTCTACGTCAACTCCGCCCTCGCCAAGGCCCACCGCCGCGCCCTCGCCCTCACCGAACCCGAAAGCACCGTCCTCGAAGACTACACCCCCTACACCCCCTCCAACGACGAACCCGCCGCCTTCATCGCCGCCCCAGTCTGGCGCTCCGGGGAAAAGGTCGGCGTCCTCGCCATCCAGATCGCCATCGACGAGGTTAACCGCGTCATGGCCGGCAACGGCCCCTGGAACGAAGAGGGCTTCGGCCAGACCGGCCAGGCCTACATGGTCGATGCCGCCAACCAGCTCCGCTCCGTCCCCCGCTTCCCCCAAAACCCCCGCGCCCCCGTCTCCGGCGCCGGCACCGCCATCTCCGCCGACGGCGCCAGACTCCGCTCCTGGACCCCCCTCGCCGTCCCCGGCGTCAACTGGTCCCTCGTCGCCGAAATCGATACCGCCGAAGCCCTCGCCCCCGTCGGCCGCCTCCAGCTCCGCATCGCCGCCTTCGGCCTCCTCCTCGCCGTCATCTTCTTCCTCATCGCCCGCTGGCTCGGCCAGGGCGTCACCGCCCCCGTCCTCGCCCTCGCCGAAAACGCCCGCCGCCTCGGTACCCGTGACTTCGGCGCCCGCATCCACTCCACCCGCACCGACGAAATCGGCGAACTCGCCCGCTCCTTCAACCGCATGGCCGAGGACCTCGAACAAACAACCGTCTCCAAACAAGCCGTCGACCACATCCTCGCCTCGCTCCTCAACGCCGTCTTCGTCGCCGAAAACGGCCGCATCACCCGCGCCAACCCCGCCGCCGAACAGCTCCTCGGCTACGAACCCGGCCAACTCACCGGCCTCCCCGTCCCCGTCGCCCACACCCCCCTCGGCCGCGGTGCCGTCGAAACCGAACTCACCCGCCGCGACGGCTCTCCCGTCCCCGTACTCCTCACCGCCGCCCGCCTCGAACCCGAACACGCCGTCGTCTACGCCGCCCAGGACATCACCGAACTCCGCCGTCTCGCCGGCCAGCTCATCGCCGCCCAGGAAGACGAGCGCCGCCGCATCGCACGCGAACTCCACGACGACTTCTCCCAGCGTCTCGCCGCCGTGGCCATCGCCGCCGGCCTCGCCGACGACGAGACCCTCCGCCAGCAGATCGCCGACCTCGCCGTCGAGCTCCACGCCCTCTCCCGCCGTCTCCACCCCGCCATGCTCGACGACCTCGGCCTCGAAGCCGCCGCCGCCGCCGAGTGCCGCGCCTCCTTCGAACGCGGCGGTCCCCCCGTTGACTTCATCGTCGAAGGGCCCCTCCCCCCCGCCACCCCCGAAATCAACCTCGCCCTCTACCGGATCCTCCAGGAAGCGCTCCGCAACATCGCCCGCCACGCCCACGCCCAGCAGGTCACCGTCCGCCTCCGTCCCTACGAAATCGAGATCACCGACGACGGCCAGGGCTTCGACCCCGCCGCCGTCGACTCCCCCGGCCTCGGCCTCGCCAGCATGGAAGAGCGCGTCCGCCTCCTCGGCGGCCACTGGTCGCTCACCTCCGCCCCCGGCCAGGGAACCACCATCATCGCCAGGTGCCACCCATGAAACCCCGCATCCTTCTCGCCGACGATCACAAGATCGTCCTCGACGGCCTCCGCAGCCTCCTCGCCCCCGATTTCGACATCGTCGGCGCCGCCGCCGACGGCCGCCAGCTCCTCCAGCTCGCCCAATCCCTCCAGCCCGACGTCGTCGTCGCCGACATCTCCATGCCCCTCCTCAACGGTATCGACGCCGCCCGCCAGCTCCCCGGCGTCAAGTTCGTCTTCCTCACCATGCACCCGGACCCGTCCTACCTTCTCCGCGCCCTCCAGGCCGGCGCCCTCGGCTACGTCCTCAAGCATGCCGCCAGCGAAGACCTCACCACCGCCATCCGCCACGCCTTCCGCGGCGAGTCCTACGTCTCGCCCGGCCTCCGCACCCCCGCCATCGACGAAATGCTCGATGAGACCAAGGTGCACCTCCGCCAGTCGCTCGAGCTCACCCCGCGCCAGCGCGAGGTCCTCCAACTCCTCGCCGAAGGCAAGTCCGCCAAAGAGATCGGCGCCATCCTCGACATCTCCCCCCGCACCGTCGAGACGCATAAGTACAAAATGATGGATGACCTCGGCGTGAAAACCACCGCCGAACTGATCCAGCACGCGATCCGCGAAGGCCTCGTGACTCCGTAATTTTGCGGATACCGCGAAAATCGGCTCCCGGGAACAATAGGGTCATGAAGAGCCTAATCGTGATGACCCTCACCCTCGCCGCCGCCTTCGCCGCTGACAGACCCGTTCAGATGACGAAAGCCGAACACAAAGCCGAAGCCGCCAAATACGCCGCCCGCGCCGACGAACTCGCCGCGCAGGCCGCGAAGCACGAAGCCAACGCCGCCCGCCTCGCCGCGCAGTCCGGCAACGCCATGGCCCACAAGTGGCCCGGCCTCGCCAACGGCCCCGCCAACCTCGAACGCGACCGCGCCGACCACGCCCGCCGCGCCGAAGCCGAGTCCCGCGAAAAGTACGCCTTCCACATGGACCAGGCCAACAAGACCACCTTCGACGCCGAACCCTAACCCGTAATTTTTCGGATACCGCGAAAATCAACCCAACGGGAGAATGAAGCCATGAAAAGCCTGATTGTGATTACCCTCACGCTCGCCGCCGCCTTCGCCGCTGACAAACCCGTCAAGCTTTCGAAGGAGCAGCACAAGGCCGAAGCCGCCAAGTACGCCGTCCGCGCCGAAGAGTTCGCCGCCAAGGCCAAAAAGCACGAAGCCAACGCCGAACGCCTCGCCAAACAGACCGGCAACGCCATGCAGCACAAGTGGCCCGGCCTCGCCAGCGGACCCGCCAACCTCGAGCGCGACCGCGCCATGCAGGCTCGCCGCGCCGAAGCCGAGTCCCGCGAAAAGTACGCCTTCCACCTCGACCAGGCCAACAAAGCCGCCGTCGAAGCCGAGCCGTAACTCCTACGGTTCCGCGCCCCACTTCACGTCGCGCGGATCTTTCGGGTTCAGCCGCCCGGGGACGGTCTCCCCCTCCCCGGGCTGGCACCACAACGACGTCGACCGCAGCTCCTTCCCCGCCCCCTCATCCCGGCAATACCTCGCCTTTTCCAGGTCCGCGAACGCCCGCCCCCCCGCCTCCACCTTCACCCCGCGCGCCTCCAACTCCCCCCACAGCTTCTCCACCGGATCTTCCACGCCCCGCCCCTCCACCGCCACTCGCGGCACGTCCTTCTGCCGCTGCAAGTAATCCCGAACGCCCCACGTACCCACCGCCAGCGGGATCAGCGCCAGCACCAGAAACTGCATCCCCATCGACGCCCCCGGCTGGCCCAGCGCGAACGGCCGCGCCATCCACGCGAACGTTCCGAACAGCCAGAATCCCATCGCCAGCCCGCCTGCCCCCCACCAGCTCGAATTCGCCTCTACCTCCAACACCCCCGCCCGCTCGATCCCCGTCATCTTCGCCCCCGGCTCCCACGCGTCCAGAAACGACATCGCGATCATCTCTTCCTTCGAAATCGACCGCTCCGCCGTGTACCGTACCACCCGCCGGTCGTCCAGCCGGTCGAGCGTCAACGCCGCCTCCGCCCACAGCACTTTGTACTTGCCGCGCTTCCCCTGCAACTCCTTCACGTCCACCCGCACCGTCCGGTTCACCACCCGCAGCTCCACCTCGCGCTCACCGCGGACCTTGTTGACCTGCCACAGCGCCCCCGCCGCGAATGCCACCGCCACCAGCAGCAGGAACCAGTACACCAACAGCACCGGAAGATTCGCCATTCGGTCCGCGTTTTCCATGGACCGACATTCTATGTCACCGTGCCACCACCCTGGTCAGGTAGCCGGACGCCAGCTCATGCAGCCGCCCGTGCCCCGATTCCCCGAGCCGCCGCACCGCCACCGCCTCTTCCGCATACACCGGACCGCCCTTCCGCCCCAGCGCCATCAACCGCTTCACGAACCGCTCCAGCCGGACCGCCTCCCATCCGTCCCGCACCTCCCGCATCCGCAGATCGTCCGCCAGCGCCGCCGCCGCCTACCAGTAATCGCCCTCGAACTCCCCGTCCAGCAACTCCGCGTCCACGTCGGCCGCCTCCATCGCCCGCATCCGTTCCCCGCCCCGCAGCGCCCCCGCCACCGCCCGCTTCGCCCCCGGCGCCTGCCGCAGCCTCTCCGTCACCAACCGCTTCCCGTCAAACCGCGCGATTCGGTCCAGATACGGCAGAATCTGCTCCACCCGTGTCTCCGCCGGCAGAGCCGCCAATTCCGCCGCCGCCGCCGCTTCCGCCTGGCGTTCCCGCTCCCGCGCCACCGCCATCCACGACCCCGCGCCGAAGCTCAACAATACCGCCACGCCAAACAGCCCGATCGCCAGGAAATGCATACCCCTTCAGGCGCGGATCCCCCCAGAACCGCCTCAGCCCCGCCCGGGAAAAATCTCCTTCCACGCCGCCAGCAGCGGCCCGCCCAGCATGGCCACCGTCGGGGACGCCAGCATCGCGGCGCCCGCCCCGCCCTGGTCCCACGCCGCCATCACGCCACCCAGCGCCAGCAGCGACGCCGGCGCCGTCCCCACCAGCCATCCCGCCGCCGCCCGCCAAGGCCGCTCGTCTTCCTGCGCCATCACAAAGTTCCCGTACGCGCTCGCGATCTCCGCAATCAACAACGCCCCCACCACCAGCGTCGTCTGTGAATCGATCCCCGGAATCAGCCGGTCCAGCTTCCCATACGGCTGCAGGGTCAGAATCCCCATCGCAATCAGAATCGCCCGCAGAATGCCGGCCCCGATCACCACCCCCAATACTGTCTCCCGGTCCTTCCACCGCCCCGTCGCCCAACCCACCGGTCCCAGCACCGCGCTGAGACCCATTGCCACCCACAGCACCGCGACCATTTCCACGTCCTCAAACTTACTCCATCCCGGTCGACCGCCGCAAAATCTCCCGCTCCTCGTTCACCGGCATCGTCTTCTGCGCCCACCACGCCGCCCCGCCCGCTGCCGCCGTCAACAACGCCCCCGCCGCCACCGCCGCAAACGCCCCCCGCCTTCCCGCCCACGCCAGAAGTCCCCCCGCCAGCGGCAGCAACGGCAACGCCACCCCCGTCACCAGCAGCGCCATCGCCAGCCCGCCCCGCCCCCGCGCCTCCGGCATCGCCGCGATATAAATGACCCACACGCAAGCCGCCTCCACCACCGCCGGCAGCACGATCAACCCCACCACGCGCAACGGATTCCCGCTCCCCGCCCCTGCCGCCAGCAGCCCGCCCGACACCAGCAGCCACCGCACCGCCGCCACCGCCGGGAACACCAGCATCCCGTACCGCTCGTCCCCCCGCCACTCCAGCGTCCGCAGAAACACCGGCAGCGTGAACACCGTCACCCCCACCGCCGCCAGCAACAGACACAGCCCGAATGTGCGCATACCCTTCATGCGCGTTCATATCCTCGAACTCCTCACTGCACCACGCTGTACTCGTACCCCGCCGCCCCCCGCTTCCCCAGCAACTCCACCACCTGATCCCCCC
>CAYMTH010000147.1:7628-9553 GCA_964393235.1 uncultured Solibacteraceae bacterium
TACGCACGCGAACCCCCTCGCTCCCTACACGCCCCTCTTCCGCTCTACCTCGCCCCGCCCCCGCGTCTCCATCGTGATGTCGATCGCCGTCTCCGTCAGGCTCACCCCATAATGCGCCCGGTTGTGCAGCGTCTCCACGATGTTCGCGTTCGCCGCCGCGATCGCCTTCGCCAGCCCCTCCAGCGCCCCCGGATAATCCGGCAGCGTCACCCGCACCCGCAGCCGCCGCCCGTCCCGCACCATCCCCTGCTCGATAATCCGCGACAGCAGCGTCACGTCCAGGTTCCCGCCCGACACGATCACCCCGATCTTCTTCCCCGTCAACCCCGTCAGCCGCTGCAGCACCGCCGCCACCCCGATCGCCCCTGCCCCCTCCGCCAGCGTCTTCTCCCGCTCTAGCAAATAAAGGATCGCCGCCGCGATGTCCCCCTCCTCCACCGTCACGATCCGGTCGACATGCTCCTTCACCACCGGCGCCGTCAGCGCCCCCGCCTTCCGCACCGCGATCCCGTCGGCCAGCGTCGAGGCCGCCGGAATCCGCACCGGACCCCCCGCCGCCATCGCCGCCGCCATCGACGGCAGCTTCGCCGTCTGCACCCCGATCACCGCGATTCCCGGCTTCCGCCCCTTCGCCGCGCACGACACCCCCGAAATCAACCCGCCCCCGCCGACCGAAGTCACGATCGCGTCCAGCTCCGGGTTCTGCTCCAGCATCTCCAGCGCCAGTGTCCCCTGCCCCGCCATCACCGCCGCGTCGTCGAACGCGTGCACGAACGTCGCCGCCTGCGCCGACGCCCCCTCGTACGCCTCGTCGTAGCTGTTGCCGTGCAGCACCACGTCCCCGCCGTACGCCTTCGTCGCCTGCAGCTTCACCAGCGGCGTGTACCGCGGCATCCAGATCTGCGCCCGGATCCCCCGCCGCGTCGCGTGGTACGCCACCGCCTGCCCGTGGTTCCCCGCCGACGCCGCCACCACGCCCCGCGCCCGCTCCTCCTCCGTCAACAGCAGAATCCGGTTCAGCGCCCCGCGCTCCTTGAAGGACCCCGTCATTTGGAGGTTGTCCAGCTTCAGGTAGATCTCGTTCCCCGCCAGCGCCGACAGCTCCTTCGAGTGCACCAGCGGCGACTCGTAGATCTCCCCGCGGATCCGCTCCCGCGCCGCTTCCACATCCCGTAGTTCGATCATCCTGTCCTCCAAAAACGAAAACCCCCGGCGGTTGCGAAAACCGCCGGGGGCCGAAAATCCTGCGTCGTCGTCGCTGCAGGCCGGCTCAGGCGGTCCCGGCGATAATCATCGCCGCCGCCATGCGAATGCTAGCCATCTGCCGCGCGCACGTCACTTCTTCCATCCTACACATACAAACGCACTACCCGCGAACTGATCCCGCACAGCACCGAATAGGAGATCGTCCCCGCCAGCTTCGCAATCTGCTGCGCGTCGATCGATTCTCCCCCCTCCACCCCCAGCACCGTCACCGGATCCCCCGGCGCCACTTCGATCCCCGTCACGTCCACCGTCGTCACGTCCATCGACACCGCTCCCAGCACCGGCGCCGCCTTCCCCTTCACCAGCACCCGGCCCTTGTTCGACAGCCGGTGCGGATACCCGTCCGCGTACCCCACGCCCAACACCGCGATCCGCGTCGGCCGCGCCGTCCGGTGAATCCCGCCGTACCCGATCGCCGCCCCCGCCGGGATGTCTTTCACCTCCAGCACCGTCGCCTTCCACGTCAGCGCCGGCTGCACCGCCAGCTGGCACGGCCCCGGCGCCCCCTTCGCCGGCGAAATGTAGCCGTAAATCGCGTGCCCCGGCCGCACCAGGTTCCCCCAGGCTTCCTTCCGCCCGTAAGCCAGCGGCACCGTGCTCGAAAGGTGCACCAGCGCCGGGTTCACCCCCGCGTTCCGCAGGTGCTGCAGCACCGCCGT
>CAYMTH010000148.1:0-9551 GCA_964393235.1 uncultured Solibacteraceae bacterium
CCGCCCGCCCCCCGGCCACCACGCGCGCCCGCGCCTCCGGCAACCGGTCCACCACCGCCGTCGCCCCTTCCGCCGGGCTCCCCGCCGCCGCTGTCCAACTCTCCCCGTCCGCCGTCGCCAACCACCGCCCGTCCACCGTCCGCGCCAGCAGCTTCTCCCCGTCCGCCGACCAGCCCACCCCGGCCACCGGCCCCGTCGCCAGCCCGCTCAAATGCAGATCCATCGCCGCCGTCCCCATCCGGCGCCACTCCGCCGACACACGTCCGCCTGCCGCTACACATAGCAGCCCCAGCAGCCCGACTGTCCGGCCCCAGCCTTTCATCTTTCTATCTGTGATACGCGTCAACTGTCCCAGACGGACTCACCGATTGCGTCCATTGTAACCGCTTTTTCGCGTTTCCCATCCCTCTCCTATCGGCAGACCCATCTAAAAACTGTTGATTTCAGGATCGTTACCGGATTCATCCGGGAACGGACCCCTTGTTGCATTGCAATTTGATGGTACAATCGGGACACGGGATTTTGTCCCGTGTAAACAGGGAGTCTATGCGGGTTCTTGCGCCAACACGGTCGTTCGCTATTTTAGCAACGCTCTTCGTGTGCCCGGCCTTCGCCCAGCTGCCGAACCTCTTCCCCGCCGAAAAGCAGTACCACGCCCAGGTCCTCCAGCTCACCGGACAGGTGTCCGTGCTCAAGGACCGCCAGCCCTGGGTCCTGAACGTCGGCGATTGGGTCCAGAAACGCCAGGAAATCGTCACCGGCCCCACCGGCTACGCCCTCTTCCAGGTGAACGACGGCTCCACTTTCGAGGTCTTCCCCAACTCCCACGTCATCTTCCGGAACAACACCGGCGACTGGAAGGATCTCCTCGATCTCTTCCTCGGCCGCGTCAAAGTGCACGTCCAGAAGTTCGGCGGCCAGCCGAACCCCAACCGCGTCACCACTCCCACCGCCGTCATCTCCGTCCGCGGCACCGTCTTCGACGTCCAGATCGAGGATGAAGATGCCACCACCCTGGTCCTCGTCGAAGAGGGCCTCGTCAGCGTCCGCCACGCCCTCATCCCCTCTTCCACTCCGAAGATGTTGAGCCAGGGCGAATACCTCCGCGTCTACAAGACCCAGCCGCTCGCCAAGTCGACGTTCGATAAGGGCTCCGCCCTCCGCCGCGCCCTCCAGGTCGCCAGCGACGCCGTCTCGGCCGCCATCTACCGCATGCCCCGCACCGGCGGCGGCGCCGGCTCCCCGGCCCCGGTCCCCGGTGGCGGCGGTTTGCCCGGCGATACCGGCGCCACGCCGCCTCCGCCACCCCCGCCTCCCCCCCCGCCGCCTCCGCAGTAGGCCACAATAGGGGTATGCGTGTTCTTTTCCTGATCTGGTCCCTCGGCCTGACCGCTGCCGCTTTGTCCGCGCAGGCCAACGCCGGCGTCACTCCTGAATGGGAAACCCGCAAGCTCATCGACGGCCTCGTCGCCAACGCCAATAAACTCGAGCCCCTCCTCAACGAAATCAACCCCGCCAACTGGCGCGAGCCCGGCGCCCCCGACGCCTACCAGTCCCAGTGGCGCTCCGTCCACAACTCCCTCGCCGGCTTCAAATACTCCTCCACCCAGCTCGCCAAGGACCCGACGAAACTCTCCGTCGCCCTCGAAACCCTCTTCCGCCTCGATAGCGTCAACGTCTTCCTCGGCTCCCTCGCCACCGGCGTCCGCCGCTACCACAACCCCGCCCTCGCCGACCTCGTCCTCGGCGTCGCCGACGAAAACTCCGCCAACCGCGAAAACCTCAAACAGTACACCATCGAACTCGCCGCCAGCAAAGAGGGCGAACTCAAGGTCATGGAGTCCGAAGCCCAGCGCTGCCTCGCCATGATCGTCCAGCAGCCGCCCCCCGCCAAACCCCGGCCCGCCGCCCCCGCCCCCGCCAAGGACAAAAAATGAGCCCCGCCCCCGCCTTTTCCTGCTCCATCTGCGCCGAAGAATCCGCCCGCATCTGCATCTGGTGCTCGAAAGACACCTGCGAATCCCACCTCTGTGGCCGCTGCCGCCGCTGCTCGGATTGCTGCCCTTGCGAGCGCCCACTCCCCTCCGATGCCGCGGCGGCCCCGGCCAATAACCAGCGTTAACCCAGCTTGTACGGCGCCCGGTACTTGTAGCTCAAATACCGGTTCGCCGCGTCGTTGTTCGTAAACCGCTCCGCCTTCCCGTCCCACTCGAGAAAACTCCGCGTCCGCAGCGCGATGTGCGCGATCACCGTATTCGCCGTCGACGTATGCCCTTCTTCGATCGGGCAGTTCGTCTTCGCCCGCGTCTTCACGCAGTCCAGGAAGTTCCGGCAGTGCGGCGGCGTGCTCGTCGTGCCTTCCATCACCTTCCCCTCCATCGCCGGCTTCTTCGACGGCCCGTAGGCTTTCTCAATCCCCCGGTCCAGCGGCGTCCGCGCCCCGAACAGCACCTCCGTCGTCCGCTCCGGCACCACCTCCCACTTGTTCGAGTAGATGTACATCGTGCCTTTCGTCCCGCGGATCTCCATCTCCGCCCCCCGCGCCGCTGCCGCCGGAGCCGCGTTTGCGTTGTACTGCACAAAGCCCATCAGCATATCCCCGAAGTCCCAGTGCACCTCGCATGTGTCCGGAATCTCCCGGTTGTCGTCCACCCCGTACTTGCCCCCGATCGCCACTACCGCCCGCGGCGTGCCCTTCCCCAGCGCCCACCGCAGCATGTCCATGTAGTGCACACCGAAGTTCGTGATCTGCCCGCCCGAATAATCGTAAAACCATCGGAAGTTATAAAAGGTGCGGTTCTTGTTATACGGCACCTTCGGCGCCGGACCCAGCCACTTCTCCCACATCTCCGCCGACGGCGCCGCCCCGTCCGCCGCGTTCCCGATCCCGTTCGGCGCTTCGTTCTGCACATGGAATCCCCGCGCCACGCTGATCTTCCCCAGCGCCCCGCTGCGCACATACTCCACCGCCGCCTGCAAGAACTTCGACGACCGCCGCTGGATCCCCACCTGCACCACCCGCTTCGTTTCCCCCGCCACCTGCACCATCCGCCGCCCCTCGCTCACCGTCAGCGACAGCGGCTTCTCCACATACACATCCTTCCCCGCCCGGCACGCCTCCACGAACATCAGCGCATGCCAGTGGTCCGGCGTCGCGATCGCCACCGCCTCGACGTCTTTGTCCTCCAGCAGCTTCCGGTAATCCCCATACCGCTTCGGATTCCCCCGCGACTTCCCCGCCGCGAAGTTCAAATAATCCTCCCGCAGATCGCAAATCGCCACCGTCTGCGAATCCCCGTACTCCAGGAACCCGTCGTGCACCTGGTCCCCCCGGTTTCCCAGCCCGATGAATCCCATCTGCACACGCTCATTCGCCCCCCAAATCCGGGAATAGCTCAGCGCAGTCGCCGCCGCGGCCGTCTTCGCAAACTGGCGTCGGTCCATGTCATCCTCCTGTAAGGGCAGCCTTGCTACCCTGTCTGAAAGTGCGTACTTCCAAACTGCTCCCCGCCATTCTCATTCTAATGTCGATCGCCTCCGCCGCACCCCGTATTTCCGTCCATGGCCATCGCGGCGCCCGCGCCGCCCGCCCCGAAAACTCCCTCCCCGCCTTCCAGTACGCCCTCGACATCGGCGTCGACGTCCTCGAACTCGACCTCGCCGTCACCGCCGACGACATCGTCGTCGTCTCCCACGACGCGACCATGAACCCCAAATACTGCCAGGGCCCCGCCAACGCCGAAACCGTCATCCGCAAAATGACCTTCGCCCAGCTCCGCGCCTGGGACTGCGGCGCCAAGCCTAACCCCGATTTCCCCCAACAACAACCCGTCCCCGGCACCCGCGTCCCCACCCTGCAAGAGGTCTTCGACCTCGTCCAAAAACGCAACGCCAAAGTCGAGTTCAACATCGAGACCAAGATCAATCCCGCCCGCCCCGAACTCGCCCCTACTCCCGAAAAGTTCGTCGAACTCCTCCTCGCCGTCCTCCGCAAAAACAACATGGTTGACCGGACCATCGTCCAGTCCTTCGACTACCGCACCCTCCACGCCATGAAGCGCCTCGAGCCCCGCCTCCGCCTCTCCGCCCTCTCCCCCACCAGCGCCAAGGCCCCCCACCGCCCACTGGTCGAAATCGCGAAGGAAGCCGGCGCGCAGATCGTCAGCCCCCAGTACCGCACCGTCAAGCCCGAAGAGGTGGCCGCCGCCCACCAGGCCGGCCTCCAGGTCGTCCCCTGGACCGCCAACGACGCCGCCTCCTGGGACGCTCTCATCGCCGCCCATGTCGACGCCATCATCACCGACGACCCCGCCGCCCTCATCGCCCATCTCAAAGCCAAAGGCCTGCGTTAAACGCGGCTACTTCTTTTTCTTCTTCGCCTCGGCCTCGAAGCCCTTCAGAATCTCGTCCACCGCCGCCGTGTGCGTCCCCGCCGCCCACGTGTCCTGAATCTTCTTCTCTTCCCACCCGGCCGTCCGCGCCAGCAGAATAAACCCCTGCAGCGCGTGCCCCAGCGCCTTCCACCGCGCCATGTCCGCCATCGCGTCCACCGCGCGTTCTTTCAATAGCGCCAGCGCCTCCGCGTTCCGGTCTTCCGTGATCGACACCAGCGCGAACGCCGCCTTGTTCCGGTCGCTCCAGATCAGCGAGTTCATCTGCTCCACGAACCACGTCGCCGGAATCTTGATCCCCTCCGCCGGCTTCAGCTTCGCCAGCACCGACACCGCCGCCAGCGACCGCATCGCGTTGTTCCGCACCCCGTCGTCCGGGTCCTGCATCGCATACTGCAAATCGGAAACGATCTCCGGCTTCTTGCTCGCATACGCGATCACGTAGGCCGCGATCGCCCGCTCCGTCTCGTCCGCGCTGTTCCGCAGCACCGCCCGCACCGTCTTCAAATGCGTGTCCACCAGCGCCGGAAACTTCAACTGCTCCTCCCGCGCCGGCGCCCACTGCATCAGGCTGTGCCCGTTCGTCAGGTCCTCGGCGGCCTTGTCTTCCTGCACCGCCACCTGCAGTTGCTCCATGAACTTGTGCCAGACGTCGACCATCTCTTCCGGCAACTTCACCGTCTCATCGGTCGGCGCCGGCCGGTACTCGAAAATCTGCGCCCCGGGCTCCTGGATCCCGACGTACAGAATCGCCTCGCCCTTCTCGCAGCAGACCGCTTCCAGATTCGCCCGCAGAACGTCCTTCACCAGTTCGATCTGCAGCTCGATCTCCCCCTTCGACTTCGGCAGCGGATCGCCCACCTTCACCCCGAGCGCCTTCTCGACGCGCTCCCGGCTGGCCTTCTTGATCCCGTAATAGTCGATGATGCCGATCTTCGGCAAACGCATCGGCTGCCCCGTTGCCAGGGCAGCCGCCGCCACACACAATACCGCTATGCGAAAGGTCACAAGGATGTAGACGCGAAAAACCGCTCCGCGGCTACGCCTGTTTTTCCGCCAGGTCCCCGATCACCGGCAGCTTGAAGTGCTCCCGGTTGTAGGCCTTGTAGATCAGGAACGCCCACGCCCCCAGCAGGCACAGCGAAACGCCCAGGCTCATCAGCGTCGGAATGAACCACAGGCTGTAGTTCAGAATCCCGTGCAGAATCGTCGAAATGATCGTCATCACGATGTTCACCGCGATCGCCGCCACCCCGAAGAAGATCGCCTGGAACGCGTGGAACCGCACCGCCTTGTTCTTGTTGTACGGCTCCAGCACCAGGAACACCACGCCCGTGATGATCGTGAAGACGTAGCACAGCGCCGAGGCCACGTTGTCTTCCATCCCGCCCGCCTGCGCCGGTGGCGGCTGCTGCTGCCCCCACTGCTGCTGCTGTTGCTGTCCCCACTGCTGTTGCTGCCCGAAGCCCTGCTGCGCCTGCGGCGGCTGTTGCCAGCCCCCCGGCTGCTGCGGTTGGGGCGGCTGCGCCTGCGGCGGTTGCTGCGCCGGGTTCGCGGCCACCGGGCTGCCGCAGCGCATGCAGAATGCGCCCTGCACCTGAGCGCCGCAATTGGGACAAAATGCCATGAGTACTTTCCTCCGTTCTCTGTAACGCGGAAACCGTATCCCGAGATTATCAGGATTTCCAAAAAAAGAAAGGGCCGGGGTCTGCCCCCGGCCCTCTCTTTCTTTCTTCCGCTCGCGTCTAGAACACGAACCGGATGCTGAACTGCGCGCGACGCGCGTTCGTGCCGTCCGGGAAGCCCTGGCTGGCCGAACCTTCGCCCAGCCGCGGCGTCACCGACAACACACCGTTCGTCGCCTGGTAAGCCTGCCCGTTCACCGCGGTGTCGGAAACGTGGTTGAACACGTTGAACGCCTCGAAGTTCAGGAACAGCTGGTACCGCTCGGTCAGCGCCAGGATCTTCGTCAGCCGCGAATCCAGCCGCACGATCTGGTCGATGTCCAGACTCGCCGCCGGCATAAACGGCACCCGCGACGAACCGCCGAACCCGTTCAGCGACGTGTTGAACGCCGCCCCCGCGAACGGATTCCCGCTCACGAAGATCGTCGGCGTCTGCGGTTGCGCGCTCGCGCCCGTGAAAATGTTCGACAGCTGCCACCCGTTCACCACGTGCTTGGAGAACCAGTCCGTCTTCTTCGTGAACGTCGGCGTAAACATCGCCGTCGCCACGAACCGGTGCCGCTGGTCCAGTGACGAGCTCGACTTGTCCTGCCGGTAATCGCCGTTCACCAGCGACCGCGGACCGCCCGAGTAGAAGATGTTGTCGTTTCCGCCGCCCTGGTTATAGTCGATCGCGTGCGACCACGTGTACGCCACCGACCCTTCCCACATCTGCGAGAACCGCTTCCGCATCTGGACAACCATCGCGTCGTAGTAGCTCCGCCCGCCGTTGTCCACCAGATTCACCCGGCGCCACCGCGGGTCCACGCGGTTCGCCAGCCGGTAGGTCGGCGTCGAATACGTGCCCACCTGATTGCCCGACGCGTCGTTGATCCGGTAAGTCACCTCCGGCCCCATCGCGCCCACGTTCAGGTCGCGCACCGTGTACAGCTGCACGCCCCGGCTCCACAGGTAGGAAACCGTGATCCCCAGGTCGCGCGTGATCTCGTGCTCCAGGCCCACGTCGCCCTGCTGCGTATAGGGGTTCCGCAGGTCCTTGGCCGGGAACGTGATGTCCACCGTGCCCGCCGGCGGATTCCGGTCGATCCCCGCCAGCTTGTTCGGGAACACCGGGCCCGCCGCCACGTCGGCCGGGATCGCGCCATTCAGGCTGATCTGCTTCTGATACACGCCGTTCTCCAGGTGGAACGTGTTGATCAACCCGCCCGGTGTCCGCGCGTAGAAGATCCCGTAGCCCGCCCGCAGCACCGTCTTGTTGTTGTTCATCGAGTACGCGAAGCCCATCCGCGGCCCGAAATTGCGGTTATACGAAGGGATGTTCCCCGTCTGCGACGCATAGTCCGGATTCCCGATCCGCGGCTGCGTGAACCACTGCTTCTCGTACCGCATGCCGTAGTTCAAGGTCAACCGCTGCGTCACGCGGTACTGATCCTGAATGTACAGGCTCATGTCCCGGATCGTCGTCGACAGCCGCGCCTCGCCGAACCGCTGCGAGAAGCTCTGCCACCGCTTCGCCCCCGTCGTGTTCCCCGTCAGGTCCTGCGCGAACGCCGTGAACGTCGGGTAGGTGTACGTGCCGTTCTGGTTTCGCAGAATCACGTTGTAGTCCAGCGCGTCGATGTAGTCGCCGCCGAACTTGATCGTGTGCTTGCCCACCGTCCACGTCAGGTTATCGGCAAACTGATGCTTGTTCTCCGAAGGGTTCAGCCGCGGATACGCATCCGCCACGCCCAGGTTCCCCTGCCCCTGAACCGTGATCTGCACACGCCCCGTCAGCGAAGGAATCAGCGAGTCGGAAACGTCATCGAACAGCCGGTCTTTGAACCACCCGTACCGCGCTTCGTTCACGATCGTGTTCGTCGGAATGAACGTCCACGACGCCCGCCCGTACCGCGTCCGCACCGTCGAATTCGCGTTGTTGCCCACGCCGTTGCCGTTGTTCAACACCGCCTGCGTCTGAATCCCGTTCGGCGAAATCCACCGTAGATAGTTGAACGACAGGCTCACCGAGTTCCGCTCGTTCGGACGCCAGTCCAGCTTCCCGAACCCGAGCTCGGAGTTCGCCGTCCGGTCCAGCACCTGGAACTGCCGGTCGAGGAACCGCCGCGCCGCCTCGCACTGCGCCGGTGTCGCCGCGCAAGTGCCCACAAAGTTCCCGTTGCCGTCAAAGAGCGGCGGCCGCGTCAACGACGCCACCAGCGGAAAGTCCCGCCGCGTCGATTCCGCGTTGAAAAAGTAGAACAGCTTGTCTTTCTTGATCGGCCCGCCGATCGAGCCGCCGAACTGGTCGCGCCGTTCCTTCGGATTCACCGTCGCGTACGGATCCCGCGCGTTGAAATCCTGGTTCCGGAAGAACCAGTAACCCGTCCCGTGCACGTTGTTCCCGCCCGACCGCGTCACCGTGTTGATCACGCCACCCGACGCCCGGCCGAACTCGGCCGAATACCCGTTCGTTAAAACCTGGAACTCCTGCACCGCGTCCTGCGAGATCTGTGTCGTAATGCGGGTCCGCCCCGCGTTCTCGTTGTAGAAGTTGTTCGTCGTGTCGTTGCCGTCGGTCAAAAACGCGTTGCCGCCCGCGATCCCGCGGAACGAAACCAGCCCGAACGTCCCGTCCTGCACAACCGCCGGCGTCAGCAGCACGAACGCGTCCACGCGTCGCCCGTTGATCGGCAGGTCCGTGATCTGCTTGCTGTTGACGACCTGCGAAATTCCCGTCTTCGTCTGTTCGACGATCGGCGCCGCGTCGGAGATGTCCACCTGCGTCGCCGTGCCTGAGACCGCCAGCGGAACGTTGATGTTCACGTTCTGGCCCACCAGAACTTCGATATCTTTCACCTCGAAATCCGTGAAGCCGGACTTCGCCACTTTCACCATGTAGCCAGGCGCCGGCACCAGTGCCGGAGCGGAGAAGATACCCGCGTCGTTCGAGGTCAACGTACGGCGGATACCCTTGGTTGGGTTCTCGACTATTACGTTGGCGGAAGGGACAACTGCGCCCGAGGCGTCACGGACGACACCCGATATTCCACCGAATCCGGCAACGGCCTGCGCGAACAATCCTGTCGGCAGGCACAGCAGCGCTAACGCTGCAAATCGTAGGTTTGGAAGCATAGGTTAGGAGACAACCTCTTGTTCAAGGAGGGTTGTTTCCAGTTTAACAGACCCCCATTACGGTGGTGTTACTGTTCTGTAAGCGCTTCCACGCTTTCAATCCGCGACGTCGCCACCCGCCGCCCGCCGACCAGAAAAGTAAGCCGCATCCCAGGCGCCAGAAACTCTTCCCGTCCGAACCCGTGCCCGTCGGTCCCCGCGATCCCGGCGACCTCGGTGGGCCCCGGGCAATACTCGGCATGTCCCCAGACGATCCCGTCCCCCGCGCCCCGCGGCACGACAGTATAGACGCTATTCCGCGTCCTTACCCGCAACGTCATCCCCGGCGCCAGCAGTGTTACTTCCTGTGTCATTACAAATC
>CAYMTH010000149.1:0-9547 GCA_964393235.1 uncultured Solibacteraceae bacterium
AGGTACCGGATGCGCCCCAGCGCCTGAACGCCGAGGTTCGGCGTCGCCGCGTCGTAGAACTCCGGATAGGGCCGGTTCGATTGCAGGAACGTCGTCGCCGGACGGATCGGATCGTTCCAGTTGATGATGCTGTTGCCGACATTCTGGCCTTTACTGCCGGCGTAGCCGATCGAGAGCGCGGTCGCCCACGGCAGTTCCCGCTGGATGTCGAAGCTCCACTTCCACACCGCGCCGTCCTTGTAGTCCGGCGGCAGGTAGAGCACGTCGATCGGCCGCACCGTCGTCGTGCCGCCACCGCGCGTCAGGAACGGATCGTCGAGCGTCAGAATGTTCGATCCCGGCGCGTACGTCTGTGACGTGATCGAGAAGTTCTGCCCGTTGGCGCCCGGCACCGCGAAGGTCTGCGCCGGCCGCATCGACGTGTTGTACACCTGGCTGCCCGCCTTCGGCGGCATCAGGTTCAGAATCGTGAACGTGTTCTGGTGCTGGATGTTGTCAAACCACCCCGCGCCCGTCCGGATCACCCACTTGTCCGTCGGCCGGAACGCGATGCCCACGCGCGGCATGAAGAACCGGAACCGCTGCTGCGTTGCCACTTTCACCGCGCCCGCTTCGCCGAGCGCCGACGGGAACACCGACGGGATCACCGCGCCGCCGCCCGGCTTCTGATAGCCCGCGCCGCGGCCGATGTTCGATCCGAGGCCCGGAATGTCCAGCGTCCGCTGCAGACCCTTCCGGTCCACCGGCCAGCCGTTGTAGTCATAACGGACGCCCCAGTTCACCGTGAGCCGCGAGGTCACCTTCCAGTCGTCGTTGACGTAGGCGCCGCCGCGCTGCGCCTTCGGGAACGTCAGCGGCAGCCCTTCGGGCGTCTGCGTCGTGTTCGGACGCCCCATCAGGAACGACGCGAGCGCGTTGCCCGTCTGCGCCGCGCTGAAGCCCAGCAGCCCCTCTTCCAGGTTCGCCGCGCCGCGCTCGATCGTCAGCCCGTAATACTCGGCGCCGAACTTGAAGTTGTGCTTGCCCTTGAACCACGAGAAGTGGTCGCCGAACTGATAGGTGTTCATCCGGTCGTACCCGTTGCCGTTGGTCAGTTCCTGCAGCGGGAAGGGAAGTCCCGTGAACTGCGGAATGCCGTGCTCGCGCGGCGTCAGCTTCCGGTTCCCGTCGGAGGGGATGCGGAACAGGCCCACGCCGAGCGCGTCCATGTCGAACGAAGTGTTGTCCGTGCGCGGATTCGACGTCAGGTCATTCGACATCTGGAACCCGAACCGCAGTTCGTTGATCATATTCCCGCTGAAGGTGTGGATCCACTGCGTCGCCAGGTTCGTCACCTGCGAGTTCACAAACACCGGCAGGTTGGGGTTGATGTTGTTCCGGGTCAGGTTCGAGCGATCCCACGCCAGCCGCGCGAAGACGCGGTCCTTGTCGGAGAAGTTGTGGTCGACCCGCGTGAAAAACGTATTCACGTTCACCGGCTGCGCCACCGCCGCCCGCGCCGTGAAGTCCGTCGGATCCTCCTGCACGAACTGCGCGCGCGGGACGTAGGTCTCCAGGACCTTCAACGCGCCCGGGTGCAGCCGCGACCGGGGAATCACATTATTCGGAAACAGGTTTCCGGTATCCGGATCCCAGAGCACCGTCGGCGCCACGAACCGCCCGTTGGCGGTGTAGCCGCGCTGCAGCCGGCTGAAGTCGCCCGTCCGGAAGTCGTCGATCGGGAAATTGGCCGTGCTCACAATGCCTTCCCGCGTCCGCCGCGCTTCGTAGTTGAACGCCCAGAACGTTTTGTTCTTCCCGTTGTAGAGCTTCGGGAACAGGACCGGCCCGCTCAGCACGAAGCCGTACTGGTTCTGTCGCAGCGGATTCTTCTTCAACCGTTCCAGCCCCGCTGCGCGCTCGAAGTTCAGGAAGTAGTTCTCCGCGTCGAACGCGTCATTGCGCAGGAAGTTGAACAGCGTGCCCTTCAACTGGTTGGTGCCGCTCTTCATCGTGATCGTCACCTGCGCGCCGCCGCCAAACCCATACTCCGCCGTATAGGCGTTAGTCTGAATCTTGAATTCCTCGATCGCCTCGATCGAGGGAACGAAGTTCATGATGTGGATGCGCGGATCCTTCGCGTCGACGCCGTCGAGCGACGCCACCTGGTTCGTCTCCCGCTGCCCGTTCGCGCTCACCGAAAAGCCCTGGCCCGGAATCGGAAACCCGCCCGACCCGTCGCCGCGCCCCGTCCGCTCGCCGTACTGCACGCCCGGCACTAGCACCGCCAGGCTCTGCATATTGCGCCCGTTCAACGGCAACTCAATAATCCGCCGGTTCTCGATCACGGCGCCCACCGTCGCATTTTCCGTCTGCAGGCTCACCGCGTTCGCCACCACTTCGATCGACGCCGTAACCGAGCCGACGTCCAGCTTGAAATCCTGCCGCACCTGCGCCGCCGTTTCCAGTCGCAGATTCTTCACCAACCCCGCGCGGAAGCCCTGCTTCTCGGACCGCACCGTGTAGTCGCCGACCGGAAGCAGCGGGAAGGTATAGTTCCCCGTTTCGTTTGACGGTACGGGGAGAGAGACGTTCGTTCCCTGCTTGGTCGCCGTCACCGTGGCTCCGGCCACCGCGGATCCGGTGGAATCGGTGATGAGACCCTGAATCAATTGCGTTGTCGATTGCCCGTAAGCCGCCAGGCCCGCGGCAAGCAGCAACGACAGGCGCAACAAACTGCTGCACTGCGTCATGTTTTCGTTCCTCAGTATCTTGAATCGTTGAGTGTTGATACACGCCGGCGCCGGAGGGCGGAGGCAGAATGGAAGCGGTTGAGACAGGAACCGTTGCGGCGGGGAACGGCGGCCGCAAGTTGGTTCAGTCTAATCACGCTTATTCCCCGTTGTCAATTCGCAAAACAAAAACGGCCGCCCCGAAGGGCGGCCGTTTTGCTTGGGTTTTGCGCTTGTTACCAGAGCAGCTTGATGCCGAACTGGATCTGCCGCATCGGCGACACCAGACCGGTGATTGCACCCGGGCCGCGGACCTGACCGGCCTGGCTCGGATAGTCGATCCCGCCCGCGGCGTTCCGCACCGGCAGGAAGCTCCCGCCCGTGTTCAGCGTCCCGTTCGGACGCGCAAACTGCGGCGTGTTGAACAGGTTGAACATTTCCGCGCGGAACTGCAGCTTCACCCGTTCGACGATCTGGAAGTTCTTGAACAGCGAGAAATCCACGATCTTCGCGCCAGGACCTTCCAGAATGCCCATGCCGGAGTTGCCGTAGCGGCAGATTTCCGGCGTGGCCGTGTTCTGGCAGCTCACCAGGCGGAACGCGTTCGGGTCGAACCACTGGTTCACCGTCGGGTTCGACAGGCTCCCGTTCGCAATCCGGTCGGGCCGGATCGTCACGTTCGCCGTGTTCGTGATGGCGCCCTGCGTCACCGTGAGCGGGAAACCCGTCCGGAACGTCAGCACGCCGTTGGTCTGCCAGCCGCCCAGCACATGCTTGGCAACCGCGTTGCTGGTCGACTTGAAGAACGGCAGTTCGTACACGAAGTTCGAAACCACGTTGTGCGTCACGTCGAAGCCCACCCGGCCGCGTTCGGCCGCGCGGTTCCGCGGGTTCTGGTAGGTGTTCGGGTTGTAGCCGTCACCCTCGTTGCGCCCGTAGCCTTCCATGATCGACTTCGAGAAGGTGTGCGCGATCGAGAACGACAGGCCGTTGTTGAACCGCTTCTGCAGCGTCATCTGCAGGCCGTGGTAGGAAGCGTTCGCGCCCGAATCCAGGAACCGGATACGGGTCACCGGACGAACCACGCCGTCGTCGTTGATGAACTGGTACGGACGGCGGCTCTGCAGCGTCGACGTCGGAGTGTTGAACGCCGGGTCCGGCGAGTTCAGTTCCACCGTGTTGTCCATGTGCGTCGTCTTCGAGCCGATGTAGCCCACGTTCAACGCCATGTCCCAGAACAGCCGGCGCTGCACGTCAAAGCTCCACTGCGCCACCTGCGGCTGGAAGTTGTCGCGGTTCAGCACGTTCGCGCTCACCGCCGACGACCGGTTGATCACGCCGAACGGATTCGCAAACGTCAGCGGACTCGCCGTGTTCACCAGCGCGTTGTTCACCGCGTTGTTGACGAAGTTCGCGCTGCCCGACAACGGCGGATTCAGGTTCAGAATCGTGTAGTTGTTCAGCTGGTGCACGTTGTAGTAGATGCCGAAGCCCGACCGGATCACCCACGCGTCGCTGGCGCGATACGCGATGCCGATGCGGGGCATGAACAGGTCCTTCTGCGGCTCGTAGAACGGATACGTCGTCCGGATCTTGCCCGGCACAAAGGTCAGCGTGTTGCCGCTGAACTCAGCGCTGCGCCACAGACCCTGCACGTCGGTCGCCATCGAGTTGTACTCCCAGCGCATGCCGATGTTCAACGTCAGCTTCCGGTTCACCTTCCAGTCGTCGGTCAGGTAGAAACCCAACCGGTTCTGCCGCACATCGGTCAGCGGCAGGCCTTCCGGCGTGTCCGTCGAGCTCGGCAGACCCAGCAGGAACTGCGCGAAGCTGTGCCCCGTGATGTTGCCGGCGAACGTAAAATTGCCGCGCGGAACGTTTGCCGCGCCGCGGAACAGCGACACCCGGCGGAACTCGCCGCCGGCCTTCACGTTGTGCGCCCCGAAGCTCAGGTTGAAGCTCGAGCTGATCTGGTGCAGTTGGTTGTCATCAAACCCGTTGCCGCCGTCGCGCTCCGCCAGGCCCTGAAGGCCGTTTGCGAGACCCATCGACGGGATACCGACTTCCCGCTTCGTGAGCGGACGGTTACCGTCGTTCACCACGCGGAACCCGTCCATGCCGATCGCCGCCAGGTTGAAGTCCGTGTTGGCGCGCGGGTTGAAGCTGTCGCTCTTCGAGCGCGTGTACCCGTACCGCGTTTCCATCACCACCGCCGGAGAAAACACGTGGATCCACTGCGTCGCCAGGTTGTCGTTCCGCCCGTCCACCAGGTAGCTGAACTGCGGCGACACACCCGAGTAGGTGAACCAGTCCACCTTGTTCGTCGCGTACCGCGCCATCACCTTGTCGTTCGTCGAAATGCTGTGGTCGACCTTCACGAAGTACTGGTTGTCGTTGATCCGGTTCTGCCCGGTCCCGGTGTAGTTGAATCCGGCCTGCGGATTCGCCACCGCCACCTGCGGCTTCTCCCAGAACGGCAGCAGCGACTTCGCCGTGTTCGTGATCCGCGACGCCGGCAGAATGTTGCCCGCGAACGGCGTGCCGTTCAACGGGTCCACCAACTGCACCGGGGTCGGAATCCGCAGCAACTGGCTGAAGTCACCGTTGCGGAACTCTTCGGTCGGCACCAGCGCCGATTCCGCCGCGCCCGGCAACCGCCGCTTCCGGCCTTCGAAATTGAACATGAAGAACGTCTTGTCCTTGCCGTTGTACAGCTTCGGCAGCACCACCGGACCGTTCACCACGAACCCGTACTGGTTCTGCCGGATCTGCTGCTTCGGCAGCCGCGTCGCCGACGTGTTGAAGTAGTTCTGGAAGTAGCTCTCCGCGTCCAGCTTGTCGTTGCGCAGGAACTCGAACGCCGACCCGTGGAAGTCGTTCGTGCCCGAGCGCATCACCATGATCAGCTGCGCGCCCGAGTTGAAGCCGTATTCCGCCGAGTAGTTCCCGGTGAACACCTTCACTTCTTCGATCGCTTCCGGCGAGGGCGAGAACGGCACCGTGTTCACACGCGCTTCCGTCGCCACCACGCCGTCCAGCGTCGCGTGCTGGCTCACTTCGCGCTGCCCGTTCGCCACCAGGGCGATCGTCTGGCCCGGAATCGGAATACCGCCGCCCGTGCCGCTCTGTCCGTCCAAACCGCCGCGGCTGCCGAACATCACGCCCGCCTGCAGCGTGGCCAGGTTGCCCACGTTGCGGCCGTTCACCGGCAGTTCCACAATCCGCTTCTGCTCGATCACTTCGCCGATCGAAGCTTCGTCCGTCTTCAATGCCGTCACCGCGCCGGTTACTTCGACGCGCTCGGAAACTTGACCCACCTGCAGCGTGAAATCCACGCGCAGCTTTTCGTTAATTTGCAGCGTCAGGCCGGTACGGGCGGCCGTCTTGAAACCATTCGCCTCGACGCTCACCGAGTACTCGCCGATGTCGAGCAGCGGGAAGCTGAAGTCGCCCGTCGATGTCGTCACGTCTTCGCGCTTCACCTGCGTCCTGGTGTTGGTCGCCGTTACCTTGGCGCCCGTCACCGCGGCGCCCGACGGATCGGTCACCGTTCCTAGAATGGTCGTCGACGTGGTCTGCGAGAAACCACTCGACGCTACTACGAGGGACAAGAGCGCCCCTGCGTAAAAAATGCGCATACTACCTCCTGAGCTGGAATAACTCCTGCATCCAACCGTGTGGCGACACGCGGCACTTGACCCGCCTGAATGCGAAGATTAACGGTAGTTTAACCTATTTGGTACCGCTGCGATACAGTGGCTAGCGCCGCGATCCCCGCCGTCTCCGCCCTCAACACGTTCGGCCCCAGGCTCCGCGCCTCCCATCCAGCCCCCAGCGCCGCCTCCCGTTCCCGCTCCGCCCATCCCCCTTCCGGCCCCAATAACAACGCTACGCTCTCGCCCTCCCGCAACCGCAACCCCGCCAGCGGCGGCCCCTGCCGCATCTCGTCCAGCAGCACCCGGTGCGTCGCCCCCACCTCGATCGCCTCCCGAAATTTTACAAGCTCACCCAGTTCCGGCAGCACCATCCGCCGCGACTGCTGTCCCGCCTCGAGCAAAATCCGCTCCCACCGCTCCCGCCGCTTCCCCGCCGCCTGGTCCAACCCTTTCTCGCTCCGCTCCGCCACCACCGGCACGATCCGCGCCACGTTCAACTCCGTGGCCTTCTCCAGCAGCCATTCGAAGTGGTCGAACTTGAACAGGCTCGCCAGCAGCGTCACCGCCGGCGGCGCCGGCAGATCCTCCAGCCGCTCCGTCACCTGGAACACCACCGAACTCTTGAAGCTCTGCCCCTCCTCCACCCGCAGCACCCGCACGAGGTGCTGTGCCGCGTCTCCCGTCAATTCCGCCTCGTCCCTCCGGACCTCCGGAACATAGAACATTCGTCGTGCCATGTAGAATGTGAGTTTACGATGATTGCCCATTTGCGCGGCACTGTGCTCGAAAAACACCCCAACCTCGTCGTGGTCGAAGCCAGTGGCGTGGGCTACGAGGTCCACATCCCCGTGTCGACCTTCACCCGCCTCCCCGACGCCGGCGCCGAAACCAAACTCCGCATCCACATGCACGTCCGCGAAGACGCCATGCTCCTCTACGGCTTCTTCACCCCCGAAGAAAAACTCCTCTTCGAAAAACTCATCACCGTCTCCGGCATCGGCCCCAAGGTCGCCCTCACCGCCCTCTCCGGCATCGCCCCCGCCGACCTCGTCACCGCCATCCGCTCCGGCGACATCGCCCAGCTCACCCGCATCCCCGGCGTCGGCAAGAAGACCGCCGAACGCATGGTCGTCGAACTCCGCGACAAGCTCGACATCGCCATCGCCGGCGCCCCCACCCCCGTCTCCCTCGACAAAGGGCCCCTCCTCTCCGAACTCGACCTCGACCTCATCAGCGCCCTCGTCAACCTCGGCTCCCAGCGCCCCGCCGCCGAGGCCGCCGTCCGCAAGGCCCGCGCCTCCGTCCCCGGCGACGACTTCGAAAAGCTCTTCCGTAAGGCCATGGAGCTGGTCCGCTGATGCGCGATCGCGCCCTCATCTCCGGCGCCGCCACAGAAGGCGAACGCCAGTTCGAAGCCGCCCTCCGCCCCGGCCGCCTCTCCGAATTCACCGGCCAGGCCCGCCTCAAGGAAAACCTCGCCATCGCCATCGAAGCCGCCCGCCAGCGCGGCGAGGCCCTCGATCACGTCCTCCTCTACGGCCCCCCCGGCCTCGGAAAAACCACCCTCGCCAACATCATCGCCGGCGAACTCTCCGTCGCCTTCGATCAGACCGCCGCCCCCATCCTCCAGAAAAAACTCGACCTCACCGGCGTCCTCACCAACCTCCAGGACAAACAGGTCTTCTTCATCGACGAAATCCACCGCCTCCTCCCCGACGTCGAAGAAATCCTCTACTCCGCCCTCGAAGACTTCCGCGTCGACATCATGATCGGCACCGGCGCAGGCGCCCGCACCCACTCGATGAACATCAACCGGTTCACCGCGATCGGCGCCACCACCCGCCAGGGCCTCATCTCCGCCCCCCTCCGCGGCCGCTTCGGCCTCGTCCTCCGCCTCAACCCCTACGACATCAGCGATCTCACCTCCATCGTCCTCCGCTCCGCCAACCTCCTCGGCGTCCAGGTCGACGAACTCGGCGCCGCCGAAATCGCCCGCCGCGCCCGCGGCACGCCCCGCATCGCCAACCGCCTCCTCCGCCGCGTCCGCGACTACGCCCAGGTCCGCGCCGGCGGCCACGTCAACCAGGAAATCGCCGTCACCGCCCTCGACCTCCTCGAAGTCGACCGCTACGGCCTCGACGAAATCGACCAGAAGATCATGGTGACGATCCTCGAAAAGTACTCCGGCGGCCCCGTCGGCATCAAGACGATCGCCGCCTCCATCGACGAGGAGGAGGCGACGATCGAAGACGTCTACGAGCCCTACTTAATGCAGCTCGGCTTCCTCGACCGCACCCCCCGCGGCCGCGTCGCCACCCGCCGCGCCTACGAGTACTTCAAGATCCAGCCGCCACCCAGCCCGCAGCCCGGCCTCTTCTAGTTGCAGTCGTCCGGGTTCGACGAGTAGCCGCTTCCCGTCGCAACCATGTCGCCCGGGTGCGCCGACAGATGGTGCCGGCAGCTCCCGCCGGAAGCCGAAACTTCCTCCGGCAACCCCGTCCGCCGGTCAATATGGAGCACCCGGTTGTTCCGGCCCGCGATCCCATACCCCGCCAATCCCAACAACAGCAATCCAGCAGCGATCAGTGGCTTTTTCATCGAAGTTTTCCTCTTGTTTTCGTTTTGTACCGCGATACGAGTATGCCCCCGCACCGGTACCAATTCACTAAGCCAAACCCCTCAACGCCACACCCCTTTTGCCTGCCGATTCCGCGTAAGTAGGCGATTCCCCTCAGAGGGCTTTCCCTCGCCCGCTACACTGAAGTCATCCTGACCACCGCCTACCTCAGCCTCGGCTCCAACCTCGGCGATCGCGAAGCCAACCTCAACGAAGCCCTCCGCCTCCTCGCCGCCGCCGGCCTCGAGATCACCCGCCGCTCCTCCATCATCGAAACCCCGCCCGCCTACGTGCTCGACCAGCCCCACTTCCTCAACATGGTCGCCGAAATCCGCACCCCCCTCTTCGTCACCGCCCTCCTCAAAATCACCCAGTCCGTCGAACGCGCCATGGGCCGCGTCAAAATCATCGACAAAGGCCCCCGCAACATCGATATCGACATCGTCTCCTTTGGTGACCTCCGCCTCCAGTCCCCCCGCCTCACCGTCCCCCACCCCCTCATGCACGAACGCCCCTTCGTCCTTGTGCCGCTGGCCGAAATCCAGCGCATAAAATGAAGGAAG
>CAYMTH010000150.1:0-3031 GCA_964393235.1 uncultured Solibacteraceae bacterium
AGCCTCCCGTAATCAGGAAACGCGCAAGATCCGCGCGCGCGCCATCAAATTTCCCTTTACCCATCCACCCGGCGCGGCCAACCCGTCAACACCCGCGTCCCCGGCGAAAAGTGCGCCAGCGGCTCCCCCTCCGGCGCCGGCAGCCCGGCCGCCTGCAGCAGCGTCTGCTCCAGCCGCTCCACCCGCACCCGCCGCAGCGGCCACCGCGGATGCTCGACGTCAGCCACATATAGCCGCCCGCCCCGCTCGGAAAACAGCCGCCACCGCGCCGTAAGAAACGCCTCCAACTCCGAAGGCTCGGCAACCTCCTCGCCGGGCCGCACCACAATATCGGTCATCCCCGGCGGCCCGTGCCGCCGCCGGCTCCGGTAGGCCACCCGGCCGCCTTCCTGTTCCACCGACATCTTCGCCCACCAGTACGGCAGCGAGTACGACGCCCGCGCCCCCACCACCGCCGCCAGCCGCGCCGCGTCAAGCGAAAAGAACCACACCCCCCGCCGCCCCTGCCCATCCCGCACGTACGTCCGCAAGTTGGTCTCGTTGAACCGCGACAGCCACGGCACCGCCGGCGCCCGCGTCGCCGTGATGTCGTCGAGGATGAACGGCACCAGCCCGACATAGATCCGCCCCTCCCACAAATCCAGCTCCAGCCCCGCCGGAATCAGCGGCCGCACCACCGCCGGATCGTAGGCCCAATGCAGGAACGTCAACTCCAGCCAGGACTGCCGGATCACCGGTCGCGCCACGCGAAACGGCGGGTCTATCGAAATCGGCTCGGGCATAAAACCCCATTATGACGAAGCCCGGAAACGCGATAGAGTATCGAGGATGTCTTCCGAACCCAAGGTCCTCAAAGATCCGTACGCCTATCACACCGAGGACGTCGCCGAACCCCCTACAACATTCTTCGCCATCATGCGCCGCATCGGCCCCGGCATGATTCTCGCCGCCTCCATCGTCGGCTCCGGGGAACTGATCGCCACCACTACTCTCGGCGCCGAAGTCGGCTACGTCGCCCTCTGGATCATCATTATCAGTTGCTTCCTCAAGCCCGCCATCCAGTCGGAGATGGGCCGCTTCACGATCGCCACCGGCAAGACCGGCCTCGCCTCGTTCGACATGGTGCCCGGCCCGCGCGCCGGCGTCGGCTGGGTCGTCTGGCTGTGGGCGCTGATGGTGCTCATGACCATGTTCCAGATCGGCGCCATGTTCGCGGGCGTCGCGCAGGTTCTGAATACGCTCATGCCGGAAGTCGCCGTCTCGGCCTGGGTGATCGTGCTGCTCGGGGCGACGCTGTGGCTCCTGCTCGGCGGCGGCTACGAGCGCATCGAACATCTGGCCACGCTCAAGGTCGGCCTGTTCACGATGCTCACGCTGATGTGCGCGATGATGCTCACCTCCAAGCCGCAGTACTTCTCCTGGAATCAGCTCATGGAAGGCTTCGGCTTCCAGCTGCCCCGCGGCGGCCTGACCACCGCGGTCGCCGTCTTCGGCATCACCGGCGTCGGCGCGGCCGAACTGTTCATGTACCCCTACTGGTGCGTCGAAAAGGGCTACGCCCGCTACACCGGGCCCATCGACGGCTCGGCCGACTGGAAGCGCCGCGCCCACGGCTGGATCAAGGTCATGAACTTCGACATCATCGCCTCGATGGTCATCTATACCATCGCGACGCTCGCCTTCTACCTCCTCGGCGCCGGCGTCCTGCACTCGCAAGGCTTGCTGCCGAAGGGCAACGAGATGATCGCCGTGCTCTCGAAGATGTACACCGAAACGCTCGGCCCCTGGGCGCTGTGGCTGTTCTACGCCGGCGCCATCGCCACCCTCTACGGCACCATCTTCGCCGCCACCGCCGCCAACAGCCGCGTCTACGCCGACATGGTGACGCTGCTCGGCGTCTACGACCGCGGCGACTACGCCACCCGCGTCGTCTGGCGCAAACGCTTCGTCGTCGGCCTGCTGCTGATCCCCGTCGCCCTCTACTTCCTCAAGGTGGACCCGTCGGCGATGGTCAAGATCGGCGGCGTCGCCCAGGCGCTGATGCTACCCGTGATCGCGATCGGTACTCTTTACCTCCGTCACAAACACATGCCGAAGGCCGTTTTCCCCCAGAAATGGGTCACCGCGAGCCTCTGGGCGGCGTCTTTGTTCACAATTTTTATGATGGGGTACTACACAATCCTTCTAGTTCGGGGTTAGTATAAGTACTAGGAATATCCCCATGGGTCCGGCGGGCATATCCGAACTGTTGTGAATTCGGTCGAGTGTTCCGCCCGCAGCGGACCCGGCCGGCCGGTGAGCATCATCCTCCGAGTGCTCACCGGCTTTCTAATTTGGGGCGGGTGAAATAGTAGAGCCAGCGCGGGGGCAGGAGCGGGGCCAGACTCATAAGCCATTTGTTTGCCATAGCTTGGCGAAGCAAAGCGCAACGGCTGGATTGGCCGTCGAGCGCGGCGTGGACCTGGGCGTAGTATTCGGCGACGGGGCGTTTTTCAGCGGCCCAGCGGCCGGCGAGGGCGCCGGTCCAGATGGCAATCGTCTGGCCGGTGCCGGTGAAGGGGTCGACGAACTGCAGTGCATCGCCGGCAAGTAATTGATTCGATGGCACTTCGACGGGGATGGGACGGTGGACGACGGGGCCGGTGGAAAGCCAGTCCGTGGCGCGGGAGAGGGGGCGGACGCGGTCGGCGAGCCCGGGCGTGGAATCGATCAGGGAGTCGTATTCGAAACCGAACTGGCGCAGGGCGGCTTCGGTACCGAGGCCGCAGACGTTCGTCCGGCCCTCTTCCACTGGATTCACTCCTACGTATAAATCGTTGAAAAAGAATAGCTCTACGGCATCGGACTCGGGGCCCAAGAAGTGCGCCTTGAAGCCGAACAGGCGCTCCGGCCCCGGGGGCGCGGGGCCCTGGCGCCCGGTCGCCAGTACTTCCACATCTCCTAGTACTCTCTCGACGATCCAGTGGGCGCCGCGGGCCTCGGCCTCGCCCCGGAGCAGGGCGTCGAGCCGGTAGCGGGAGAGGCCCCAGGC
>CAYMTH010000150.1:3041-9505 GCA_964393235.1 uncultured Solibacteraceae bacterium
AAGGTGCTTTCGGCGGCGCGGCCCCCGAATCGCAGACGCATTCGCCTCATCTTCGCCGGTTTTTGCTGCAAAAACGCGTCCCAAATGCCGACTTTTTGCAGCGTTTCTTCGATTTCCGGGGTCAAAAACTCGCCGCAGACCTTGTGTTTGGGCAGCCGGGAGGGGTCCCACATACGGACGGTCGCCCCGGCGGCGAGGGCCCCGAGGGCGGCGGCCGACCCGGCCAGGCCGGCCCCCGCAATCCGGACCATAGGTCAGTTCCCGCCCGGGACGGCGGCGTCCTGGCGGCGGGACGTGAGCTGGCGCAGCCCCTCGAGCGGGATGGGGCTGTCGGGAAGTTCGCGCAGGGCGAGGCGGAAGGCCTTTTCGGCGACGCGGCGGTCGCCGGCGCGGAGCGCGGCCTGGCCCCAGGCCTCGGCGATGGGGCGCGGGTAGATGGGCGGCTCGTTGTAGCGCAGCGCGCGTTCGGCTTCCGAGGCCATTTCGAGCACCTTCCAGGCGCGCTTGCGGTTGCCCTGGGCGAGCATCAGGAAGCCCTGGACGTCCTGCAGCGCGACGGCGAACTCACGGGGCGGGGCGGCCTTGACGGCCTTCTCGAAGCCGAGCTGGACTTCACGCATCGCGGCGAGTTCGGCCGAGGCGCTGGCGGTGTCCTTCTTGGCGGCGAAGGCGAGGGCGCGGGCCCAGTGGCGCCAGAACTTCTCGCGGGGCGTCTGGAGGCTCGGGAGGAGCGAGCCGGTGAGGATTTCGTCCCATTTTTCGGCCCAGACGAGGGTACGGACCATGGCGAACGACCCCTGGCGGAAGGCGGTGCGGTAGGCGTCCGGGGTCTTCTTTTCCTTGTCGGTTTCGGCGTAGGTCAGGAGCTCTTTGGCGGCGTCGATCGCCTGGTCGAACTGGCCGACGGCCGCGTGGGCGACGGCGAGGAAGTGAACGTTATGGCCGTGGTGGCCGTTGCCGTAGTCCTTGTCGGCGGCCATGTACTTGCGCTCGAGGGCGGCGGCGGCGATGAAGGCGTCCTGCGCCTCCTTGAACTTGCCGGTCTGGGCGTAGATGTGGCCGGGCATGTGGAGGGCGTGGGGGATGTTGGGGACGAGGGCGGCGTACTGTTTGCAGCTGTCCCAGGCGTCCTTAGCGAAGTTGGACCCTTCCCAGCCGTGGATGACGTAGTGGTGGCCGCCGGGGTGGTTGGGGAACTCTTTGACGAGGGCGCGGAGGAGGTCGACGGCTTCCATGGAGCCGGGGCGGGGGTCGCGGTTGGGGGTGTTGAAGCCGTCCATGAGGTGGAGGGCGAGGTAGGAGCGGGCTTCGGGGTCGCGGGGGGCGGCGGCGACGACTTTGCGGAGGCCGGCGATGTAGGCGGCGTCGGGGTCGGCGGAGTTGGGATCGCGGCGGGCCCAGATGGCGTCGATGTAGAGTTTTTCGATGTCGGTGGCTTTGCCGGGCACGGCGGCGAGCTGGCGCGCGCGCTGGGCGGCGGCGAGGGCGCGTTTGGCGTTAGGCGTGGAGGGCAGCGTGCCCGGGAGGTGTTTGTCGCGAACGAGCTGGAAGTGGGGGCGGAAGTCGCCGGCGGCGACCATGGCGACGCCCCACCAGGGCATGGGCGCGGTGGGGTCGAGCTGGGCGGCTTGGAGGAAGCTGCGTTCGGCTTCGCGGGCCCAGAAGGAGTGCATCTGAGCGACGCCCTGTTCGAAGAACTTGCGGGCTTCGGGGTTGGCGGTGGTGATGGGGAAGTCGATCTTGCCCTGGCCTTCGAGGAGGCGGGCGGGGAGCGGCGGGGCGCCTTCGCTGACGACGACGCAGTGGGCGGCGGTATCGGCGGCGGCCTGGGCGAAGACGAGGGCCGGGAGGGCGAGGAGGGTGAGCAGAGTTAAGCGCATGGGATCTCCGGGGAGCGGTGGCTCCGGGGTTGGGGAACTTGTTGGGTGGCGGGTGTGGACCCTGCTTGTGCGGTGGACCGGTTGCGGGCCGGGTGGGGGATGGGCAGGAACGGGAGTGGGCGCGGGCGGTGGACCGCTTCGGGCTGCGCACCGGCGCGGGACCGTTGCGCCTCGGGGAGGCGTCGCGCGGGGTGGGTGGGCCGGTGCTTCGTTCGACACATGCTTCCTCCGGGATGCCTTCGCTCTATCATAGGGGATCAAGATGTTAGAGTAGGAAGAATCTATGCAAAAAACGAGCGATATTGGCGAACTGCAAGCAATCGCCAAAAAAGTGCGCCGTCACATTATCGAGATGACGGGCGCCGCTAAATCGGGTCACCCGGGCGGGTCCCTTTCCGCCGTGGAAATTCTGGTCACCCTCTACTTCGACGTCCTGCGGCACGACCCCGCCAACCCCAAGTGGCCGGAACGCGACCGCTTCATCCTCTCCAAAGGCCACGCCGCCCCCGTGCTCTATGGCGTCTTCGCCGAGGCCGGCTACACCCCGGCCGACTCGCTCAACACCCTGCGCCGCATCGGCTCCATCTACCAGGGCCACCCGGACCGCCGGTTCATCCCCGCGCTCGAGGCCTCGACGGGCTCGCTCGGCGTCGGACTCTCGCTCGGCTTGGGCATGGCCGAAGCCGCCCGCCTCGATAAGTCGCCCACGCGCGTTTACGTGCTGCTCGGCGACGGCGAGATCCAGGAAGGGCAGATCTGGGAAGCGGCGATGTACGGCGCGTTCCACCAGGTGGACAACATCGTCGCGATCGTGGACTACAACAAGATCCAGCTCGACGGCTTTGTGAAAGACATCATGGAACTCGAGCCGCTCGCCGATAAATGGCGGGGCTTCGGGTGGAACGTGATCGAAGTGGACGGCCACGACATTGCTTCGCTGCAGAAGGCGTTCGCCGACGCGGCCGCGACCAAGGGCAAGCCCACCGTGCTGCTGGCCCACACCATTAAGGGCAAGGGCGTCTCCTTCATGGAGAACAATCCGAAGTTCCACGGCGTTGCGCCGACGAAAGAAGAAGTCGAGAAGGCTTTGCAGGAGATTGGCGCATGAGCGTGAAGGGCAAATTCGAATTGAAGATGGGCGCGGCGACGCGCGAGGCGTTCGGCAAGGCGATCGTCGAACTGGGCAAGAAAGACCCGAACGTGGTGGTGTGCGACGCCGACCTTTCCAAGTCCACCTTTACCCACCTGTTTGCGAAGGAGTTCCCGGAGCGGTTCTTCAGCTGCGGCATCGCGGAAGCCAACATGGTTTCGCTCGGCGCCGGGCTGGCGGCGAGCGGGAAGACGGCGTTTGTCGCCTCCTTCTCCGCTTTCGTGCTGAACAAGGGCTTTGAACAGCTGCGCGTGAACGTGGCCTATCCGCAGGTTCCGTTGAAGGTGGTCGGGACGCACAGCGGCATCTCGATCGGCGAAGACGGCCCGTCGCAGATGTCGGTGGAGGATCTGAGCCTGGCGTCGTCGCTGGCCGGATTCACGGTGATCAGCCCGGCCGACGAACCGTCGACCTTCGCGCTGGTGCAGCAGGCGGCGGCGTTTCCGGGGCCGGTGTTCATCCGCGCCGGGCGCGTGAAGACGCCGACGATCTACGGGGCCGACCAGACCTTTGAAATCGGCAAGGCGGTCACGCTGGCCGAGGGCAAGGACATGACGTTCATCGCTACCGGATTGATGGTGGCCGAGTGCATCCGCGCCGCCGAGATCCTGGAAGACGAAGGCGTGTCGGCGGGCGTGATCGACATCCACACGATCAAGCCGATCGACCGGGAAGCGATCGCCAAGGCGGCGAAGGCGACCGGCTGCCTGGTGGTGGCCGAGGAGCACCTGACCGATTGCGGCCTGGGCGTGAAGGTGGCGCAGGTCGTCGCCGAAACCCATCCGTGCATCATGGAGTTCCACGGCGTGAACAACACGTACGCGGAAAGCGGGACGCCGGACGAGGTAATGACGAAGTACAAGCTTACGGGCAAGGACATCGTCGAGACGGCCCGGAAGGCGCTGGCGCGGAAGGCGAAGTAAGCCGTCATGCCGCGATCCGCTGCCATCGACCGGTTGGCGGACATGCTGTTGGAACAGGAGAGGCGCGCCGCGGAAACGGCGCGCCTTTTGCATGATGAGGCCGGGGCGACGCTGAGCGCGGTGGGCTTCCATGTGAGCGCGCTGCGGGCTGACGCCGAGACGACGGCGGAGTTGACGGGGTATCTGGAACAGGTCATCGAGACGGTCCGGAAGGCGCAGAACCAGCTGATCACCAACCGGGCCGAGCGGTCCGGGCTCGGGCTGGCGCTGGAACTGCTGGCCGGGCGGTGGCGGGAGCAGGGGCTGGCGGTGGACCTGCGGATCGAGGGCGCGCGGCGCTTCCCCGCCCCGGTGACGCACGCGGTGTACCGGATGGTGGAGCTCGCGGTGGACAACGCGCACCGGCATGCGGGGACGGGCGCCGTTGCGATATCCTTATCGACGGACGATGCAGGACTAGAAGTACTGGTCGAGGACCACGGCCAGGGCTTCGACCTGAAGGCCGAGCGCGAGGCCCCAAGCGGTACCGGATTGATTCTAATGGAAGCTTACGCTCGGAGCGCCTCCCTACATTTGCGGGTTGCATCTACCCGCAAAAGGGGTACAATCGTAAAGATTCAAACATAACCTGCCGGTATTGTTTTTCAGAGTACCTGGGGAAGCCGCATGTCATTTCGAGTGCTTCTGGTCGACGACCACAAGATTCTGCGCGACGGGATCAAAGCGATTCTGCGGGCGGAGGGGGATTTCGAAGTCGTCGGGGAGACCGACAACGGGACGGACGCGGTGCAGCACTGCCGGAAGCTGACGCCGGACGTGGTGGTGATGGACATCGGGCTGCAGGGTTTGAACGGCGTGGAAGCGACCACGGAGATTCTGCGGCACATGCCGGAGACGAAGGTGATCATCCTGTCGATGTATGACGATGAGCACTCGGTGGTGAGCGCGATCCGGAGCGGGGCGCGGGCGTTCGTGTTGAAGAAGGCCTCCGACGGGGATCTGGGGGACGCGCTGCGGACGGTGGCCAAGGGCGGGTTCTACATGAGCCCGCAGGTATCGGAAAAGCTGCTGGTGCGGATCCAGCGCGGGGACCTGGAAGCGAAGCCGGTGCCGACGATGCTGGAGGGGTTGTCGCCGCGGGAATTGCAGGTGCTGCGGCTGGTGGCCGAGGGGAAGACGAGCAAGGAGATCGCGGTGATGCTCGACCTGGGGCTGCAGACGGTGCGGAGCTACCGGAAGACGATGATGAAGAAGCTGAACGTGAACAACGTGGCGGGGCTGACGCAGCTGGCGCTTTCGGCGGGGATCACGCGCTTCAACGAAGCCGGCAGCGCGGTGGCGGCGGGACACTAGGCGCATGCGGACGGCGTGGGGCGAGCTGGCGGTGCGCGACGCGCACGTGCACTTCTTTTCGCATGAGTTTTACCGGCTGCTGACGGGCGGGCGGGACGTGGGCGAGACGGCGGCGCAACTGGGCTGGGAGGCGCCGGAGGCGGACCCGGGCGCGCTGGCGGACCGTTGGGTGGCGGAGCTGGACCGGCACGGGGTGGACTCGGCGGCGGTGATCGCGAGCCTGCCGGGGGATGAAGATTCGGTGATCGCGGCGGTGCGGCGGCATCCGGAGCGGCTGCACGGGCAGTTTCTGGTGAACCCGCTGGCGCCGGATGCGGCGGCGCGGGCGGAGAAAGCCTTCGGCGCGGGGCTGCGGACGCTGTGCCTGTTTCCGGCGATGCACCGGTATTCGGTGGCCGACGAGCGGTTGAACCCGCTATGGGAGCTGGCGGCGGGGCGGAACGTTTTCGTGCACTGCGGTGTGCTTAGCGTGGGGGTGCGGAAGCGATTGGGACCGCCGTCGCCGTTCGACATGCGGTATTCGAACCCGATCGATCTGCACGGCGTGGCGCTGCGGCATCCAGGCGTGCGGTTCGTGGTGCCGCACTTCGGCGCGGGGTATTTCCGGGAAGCGCTGATGGTGGCCGACCTGTGCCCGAACGTGTATCTGGACACGTCGAGTTCGAACGGGTGGATGAAGTATGAGGGGCTGGATCTGGAGACGGTGTTCCGGCGGGCGCTCGGAGTGTGCGGGGCGCGGCGGCTGCTGTTCGGGACCGACTCGTCGTTCTTCCCGCGGGGGTGGGTGAGCGGGGTGTACGCGGCGCAGGCGGAAACGCTCGAGAAGATCGGCATCGGCGCGGCGGTCGCGGCGGCGATCTTCGGCGGCAACCTGATTTCTTTGCAGGCGTGACGCTTTTCCGCGCGCGGCTGCGCTGTGTTCGGTAGCCTATGTCTACCGAAACGAACTATACCGCCGGTGCGCCCGGCCAATTGATGCTGAATGGCGAGACCTATTCCCTGCCCTGCGTCTATGCGCGGCGGCAGCCGAATCCGTTCGATCAATCGAAGCTCATGACCGTGGTGCTGGCGGCGGACCGGGAGCTCGACTTCGCGGTGCGCACGGATGAAAGGGCGCTGCGGGAGATGACGTGGTCCGGGAAGCGGACGGGCGTCGAG
>CAYMTH010000151.1:0-2087 GCA_964393235.1 uncultured Solibacteraceae bacterium
CCCGACACCGTCTTCCCCCCGCCCGGCCGCCAGCCCGAAAAGAAGCTCTGGCGCTCCCCTCCGAACGACATGGTGATCAGCTTCTCCGCCTCCACCGTCCGCGACGGCGTCCTCCGCATGGCCTCCCGCGCCGAGGACATCATGCGCAGCTGCACCTGGCCCGCCCGCATCGAAATCGTCGATTCCGGCGTCTACCGCATCACAGTCTCCGCCTCCCGCTTCAAACCCCGCCCCGGCCAGACCATGACCCTCGAACTCTGGGCCCGCGAAATCGACGCCAGCGACCGCTCCAAGATCCGCGCCTTCCGCCGCCTCAAAGTCCTCCCCGTCACCGCCGACACGCCCCAAACCTTCACCTTCGAAGCCGAACTCTACGAAGGCCAGACGCCCCTCCTCCGCTGGGCCGACGCCGAACTCGACCACACCACCGAACAGCTCCCCGCGCTCTTCCGCGCCCGTTTCGAGCGCAACCCCCGCCTCCTCGCGGCGTATCTCCAGGCCCTCCACAATCCCGACGGCACCCCCCGCTCCCCCGTCCGTCTCCGCGGCCGCAACGGCTACGACATCATCAACCGTCTCGTCGCCGACCCCAACCTCGACCTCACCGGCGCCACCCTCGACAATCCCCGCACCCTCCGTATGCTTGAGCGCATCGGCACCATCGGCGGCCTCAACAACCTCCACGACACCCTCGCCCACGAGTACTTCGATCACGGCCCGTCTCTCCAGATCCACGACCTCACCGTCGAAGGCCCCCTCGCCCCCGCCGAAGGCCCCAAGGATAAAAAACGGAAGCAAATCCAGACCCAGCTCGCTGGCGTCGCCCCCGGCTCTGTGTCCCCGGCCGAATACGCCCGCCGCGTGACGGAAAACTTCCTCCCCCGCGCCTTCCGCCGTCCGGTTGACGAAGCCACGCGCCGCCAGTTCCTCGAACTCGCCACCCGCCACTGGGCCCAGGGCCACAGCTTTGAGGAGGGCATGCACCTCCTCCTCCGCAATGTTTTAATCTCCCCGCACTTCCTCTATCGCGATCTCCGCCCCGGCCCGCTCGACGCCCACGACCTCGCGACGCGTCTGGCCTATTTCCTCCGCCAGGGCCCGCCGGACGCACCCCTGCTCGCGGCGGCCCGTTCTGGAGGGCTAACCACGCCCGGCGGCCTCCGCGCGGAGGCGGAACGGCTGTTGCCGGTCAAACCGGAGTCGCCTTTCATCCGCAGCTTCACCGGCCAGTGGCTGAGTACCCGTAAACTGGCGTCCATCATGCCCGACCCGGCCTTTCAGTTCAGTGAAGCGGATCTCGCCATGGCAAGGCAGGAAGTCGAGGCGTTCTTCGCCGAAATGATCCGCGAGAACCGCCCGATGACCGATTTCATCGACCCGGACTTTACGTACACCTCTCGCAACTTCGCCGCCCGCAACTACGGCCTAAAGCGGGGCGGGGAAGGCGATCCCCAACGCATAGCCCGTCTCCCCCTGGAGCGAGGCGGAAGGTACGGCGGCCTCCTCGGCCAGGCGGCGACGATGATCGTAACGGCGAACGGCGTGGATACCCAACCCGTCCTCCGCGGCGTCTGGGTGCTCGACCGCATTCTCGGCATGCCGCCCCCGCCCCCGCCGAACGATGTCCCCGCCCTAACCCCGGACACGAAGGGAGCCACCACCCCCCGCGACCAGTTAGCAGCGCACACCAACGAACCCCGCTGCGCCTCGTGTCACACGAAGATCGACCCGTTCGGCCTCGTCCTGGAAAACTACGACCCCGTCGGCCGCTGGCGCGAAGACTGGCCGAAGGCGAAGAAAAAGATCGATGCCGCCGTCACCCTCCCCGACGGAACGAAGATCAAGGAAGCCCCGGAACTAAAGCGTTGGCTGGTGCAGAATATCGAAGTATTCACCCAAAACTTCGCCGAAAAGCTCCTGACCTACGCCACAGGCCGCGTCCCCAACCACGCCGAGCGCGCCGAAATCCGCCAGATCGTAGCCGAAACCCACCGCCACAACGCCGGCGCCCGCGACCTCCTCGTCGCCCTCATCGCCAGCCAGACCTTCCGTACTCGATAATCGTCCTCCTCCTCCTCCCTAATGTC
>CAYMTH010000151.1:2097-9429 GCA_964393235.1 uncultured Solibacteraceae bacterium
CAGCCAAACCTTCCGGACCCGGTAGCTCCTTGACATTCGCCCCCGCTCGACTAACCAAGGGCGACAGGTCCCGCCACCCCCTTCAAAGGCCCCTGCCGCAGTGCGGTAAGCCTGAACTCGGCTCCCTTACCGCTTCTGCAGGTGGCGGTGAAGTACGTAGCTTGATTCGGTGGGAACCCCTCCCTTGTACTTCACCCGAAGCAGGAGTTGGAAATAACGGGGGACCGTCCGCGCGCCTTCCCTCATCTTCGCGACGACGCTCTCGGCGAACGCCGGCGACGTGAATGCATCCACCGCTCCAACCCGGGCAAAGGTGCTGTTGCTGGCGAACGCGAGAATATCCGAGTTCCCGGAAGGCCCCGCCGCCCGGGTAATCAGAACGTAGGCCTCCCCGTCTTCCGCGAAGTACGCCGCCGAATCGCGATACGGATAGTACTCTTGCTCGCCCGGCAATGGATGCAGGTTGTGGAACGCACCGGTCGCCTCGACAACTTCGAGCGGGAGCGGCAGGTTCCCAAGACGCTCGCGAAAGAAGCGCGGCGGCCCGAGATAAAGCACATTGGAATCTGCCATTTGCTGCCACTGCAGTTGACTGCTCCGCACCAGCGACATCGAAGGGATGCGGGACCCCAGGCGAGAACCGAGAAAATACGCCGCATTCACTTCGCCAATCGCCGCATAGTAATACGCGGGTCGGCTGTCGGGATTGCCCATCGCTCCCCGAACCGCCGCCAGGTTGGAGGATTGCACCAGGTCCTCCCACTTGTCGATCGCCGGATCCCGGTAGAGAATCTTGTTCTCGAACTGAAGAAACAACGGGTTCCCCACTGCGATGACCAGCGGGCGATCGGTTCGCAGAAACGGTTCCCATAGCTCCGTCAATGCGGCGGACCAGCGGGACTGCTCCCCTCCCTGGCGCAACAGCACAAAGGCCACGACGGCTGTCAGAAGGACAGCCAGCCCAATGGCCGCTCCCTTCCAGGGGTTGCTCCGCGCCGCAGGCTCAACTTCCGGCTCCGCTGCCTCGTCGTCCGGTTCCTCGGATGCGGTGTCGCTTCCCTCGCGCTCGACACACTCCAATGCGAAACTCCCTTTCGGGAGCACGATCAGCCATTGGTCGTTCAGGCCCTCGCTCCGGTAATACTCGAAAAGCTTCTTCCGCAGACGGCCCACCTGGATTCGCACCGTCGAATCCTGACGCGGATCGTAGCCCGATGGCTTCCCAAAGGCATCTACACCGATCGTGTATTCCTTCAGTTGACCGGGATCTCCGATCGCGGCATGCCCGGCCAGATAGCTCAACAGGCGCCGCGAAGATGGCGCATTGCGGAAACAGCGGCTGTGCAGGACCCGTTCCAGCGCTTCCTCGAGCACGGGCCGCTCTCCATCTGGCATGTCCCTATCATACATGCAAGCCGCTTGTTTTCAATGTGATCGCGGAAGGTGTTAACAGGGTTGCTAACCGTAGCGGACACCGCCGTTGGCTTGGGTCACCCGGGTTTGGGGTCATCATGGACAAATGAACCTGAAGCGCTCTCTGTGCTTTCTCGTCATCGCGGCGTCCGTTTTCGCCCAGGGTTCCGGCGACGAAGCCGGCGTTGACCCGCTCCAGTCCGCCAAAGCCGTCGACGACGTCATGTGGCGCCTGGAACTCGGCGACATCGCCGAGGTCCGTACCTTCCGCTACACCGGGCAACCACGCACGCCTGGTGGCAGCCCGATGATCCTCTACGCCTACAGCTACATCCCCAGAAAACTGGATCGCAGCCGGAAACACCCGCTCCTGGTTCTCATCCACGGCGGAGTTCATAGCAATCACATGACCGGTGGACCCGCCAACGCCGCTACCATCGTTCGCGAAATGATCGAGCGTGGCTACGCCGTGGTTGCGCCGGACTACCGGGGCAGCACCGGCTACGGGCCCGCCTATGCCCGGGCAATCGACTACGGCGGCAAGGAAAACGACGACGTTCTCGCCGCCCGCGACTGGATGATCGCCCGTTACCCGTTTCTCGACCCGAACCGCGTTGGCCTCGTCGGCTGGAGCCACGGCGGCATGATCGCGCTCTTCAACCTGTTCTTCCACCCCGGCAAGTACGCTTGCGCCTACGCCGGCGTCCCCGTCTCCGACTTGACGGAACGCAAGAAGTACCTCAAAACCATGCCCAAGACCATGGAGGAGAGCGCCGGCGCCGCGGCCGCCAGCGACCCGGAAGAGTACCGCAAACGCTCGCCGGTCACCTGGGTGTCGAAACTCGAACGCCCGCTCCTGGTTCACGGCAACACTTCCGATGAAACCGTCCGTCCGGTCGAAGTAAACGCCCTGATCAAGGCGCTTCAGGCCGCCGGCAAGAAGTTCGAACACAAGATGTATGAGGATGCCCCCGGCGGGCATCACTTCAACCGGATCGATACGGCCCTCGCCGTCGAATCCCGGCGCCAGATCTACGATTTCCTGCAGAGGTACCTGAAGCCATGAAGACAGCGGTTGCTTTCCTTCTCACTGCCCTGGCCGCTTTCGCCCAAACCAGCGGAACCATCAGTGGCATGATCTCCGACGAATCCGGCGCCCGCGTACCCGGCGCCAGAATCGTCGCCGCCAATGCCGCCACCGGCGAAAAGCGCGAGACGGCTTCCACCGCCAACGGCCAGTACGTCCTCCCCTTCCTCCCGCCGGGTGAGTATCGCATCGAAGTCACGCTGGCCGGCTTTGGGCAGGCCGTCGCCTCCGCCGTTCTCGGCGTCACCGAGCGCATCGCCGTCGACGTCACGCTGAAGCCGGCCACCGTCGCCGAAACGGTGGAGGTCACCTCCGCCGCGCCGCTCCTCCAGACCGAATCCGCGGCATTGGGCCGCGTCGTCGACGGTTCCGCCGTAAAGGAACTCCCGCTCTCCAGCCGCAACTTCACGCAGCTGTTGGCGCTCTCTCCCGGCACCTCGGCGCCGCTCAACGACGCCGGCGCTCTCGGCCGCGGCACCCAGAACATCTCGTCCGGCGGCGCGCGCCTCGGCTCCAATTCCGTCTACATCGATGGCGTCGACTCCATCAATATCCACAGCGGTACGTCGAACGAGAATGCCTTCGGCTCGAACGGCCTCGTCGCCCCGTCGCCGGAAGCCATCCAGGAGTTCAAGGTCCAGACCGGCCTCTATGACGCCCAGAACGGACGCAGCGGCGGCGCCGCCGTCGTCTTGGTCACGCGCTCCGGCGGCCCGCAATTTCATGGCATGGCCTATGAGTTCTTTCGCAACAACGCGCTCAACGCCAATAGCTTCTTCTTTAACTCCACCGGCCAGGACCGCCCCGTGCTCAAGCAGAATCAGTTCGGCGGCAACATCGGCGGCCCCGTCATCCCTAACCGGACTTTCTTCTTCTTCTCCTACCAGGGCACCCGCCAGCGCAACGGACTCTCCGGTTCCAGTTCCCTTAACCTGCCCCTGATCCCCCTCGACCGCTCCCGTGCCTCGCTCGGACGCGCCTTCGCCGGATCGCGCGGTACCCGCGGGGGACCCGTCATCGCCGCCGACGGCTCAAATATCAATCCCGTGGCCGTCGCTCTTCTGAACCTCAAACTGCCCGGTGGCGGCTTTGTCATCCCCTCGCCCCAGCAGCCCGTGGCCGGCGTCAACTACGCCGTTTCCATCCCGGCCCGCTACGAAGAAAATCAGTACATCGCCAACGCCGACCACCAGGTGAACGCCAGAAACCGCCTGATGTTCAAGTCGATCGTCTCCGCCCAGCCCGCCTTCCAGCCCCTGCCCGCCGCCACGATTCCCGGCTTCGGAACCACCCAGGACTTCAAGAGCCGGATCATGAGCCTCACCAATACCCACGCCTTCTCCGCCAGCCTCATGAATGAAGCCCGCATGGGCTTCTCCCGCCTCTTTGGCGTCGTGCGCCAGGAAAACCAGATTCCGCTCTCCGACATCGGCATGAAGCGGTTCAACGCCGCCGACTTCCCCGATATCCCGCAGATCAGCGTTACCGGCGTCTTCAGCCTCGGCTACAGCGTCAACGCCGACCAGGGCGTCTTCCAGGACACCTACCATCTGGTCGATACCCTCTCCTGGATCAAAGGCAAACACCAGCTGCGCACCGGCTTCGAAATGCGCCGCTACGTCGATGACTACTATTCGAATAACCGCTTCCGCGGCACCCTGACCTTCCAGAGCTTCGGCGACTTCCTCACCGGACTCTCCGGCGCCCCCGTCACCCAAGGGGGCAACGGCACCGGCTTCAGCAATATCAACTCCTCCAGCGTCGCCAGCGGCGTCACCGACCGCATGGACCGCATTACTGATTTCGCGATGTTCGTCCAGGACGATTGGAAAGTGAGCTCGCGGCTCACCGTCAACGCCGGCCTGCGTTGGGACTACCTCGGCTACGCCGTCGACACGCTCGGGCGCAATGGCCGCTTTGATACCCGCCTCTATGTGCCTCCGCCCCCCCGCGGATCCACCAGCGCGGGCTTTGTGCAAAGCTCCGCCTCCCAGAAGCCTCTCGCCGGTATTCCCAAAGTGAGCCCCACGCTCGTCGACCAGGAACCCACCCGTAACTTCGCTCCCCGCTTCGGGCTGGCCTACCGCGTGACGGAAAAACTCGCCCTGCGCGGCGGCTACGGCATCTACTACGACCGTCTCTCCAATCAGCTCGGTTTGCTCGCCGCGCTCTCGCTGCCCGGCTATGTCCGTACCGACCTCCAGGGTTCGGCCAACAGCTTTGCCACCCTCCAGGACCCGTTCCCCGTCCTCCCCCAGCGCGCGCAGTTCCCGGTCATGCCGCTGCTCTATTCTCCGCCCTACACCACCGATCGCCCGGCCATCGGCCTCAATTCCGTCGACCCCACCGCCCGCACACCCTATCTCCAGCAGTGGGGCCTGAACCTGCAGCACCAGTGGAACGCCTCCACCCTGATCGAGATCGGCTACCAGGGGACCAAGGGAACCCGCCTGGCCACCAGCCGTCTCATCAACCAGCCGATTCTCGCCAGCCCGTCCAACCCCATCAATGGCGAAACCACCAACACCGCCGCCAATGCCCAGCTCCGCGTGCCTTATCTCGGTTTCTCTCCCACCGGACTCGTCTGGCAGGAAACCTCCACCGATTCACGGTACAACTCCCTCCAGGCCAGCGTCACGCGGCGCTTCTCCAAAGGCCTCCGCCTCCTGGCGGCCTACACCTGGGCGAAGTCCCTCGACAACAACTCCGGCTCCGGTACCGGCGCGACGTTCACCCAGACCGATGGCGACCAACTGCGTCCGGGCCTCAACCGCGGCCTGTCGGACTTTGACCGCACCCACCGTCTGATCGTGAATTTCAGCTACAACATCCCCAAGTGGGGCTTCGCCCTGAACCAGACCGCCTTCGGCAAACGGTTCTTTGACGGGTGGCAGGTCGCCGGAGTCGCCGTGATGCAAAGCGGCACCCCCATCAGCATCCTCGACACCAGCGGCGCCGCCTTCTTCGGAACCTCCAACAGCCGCGCCAGCTGGGCGCCCGGCGCCACCGTCGAGACCGCCCGGCGAAATGGACGCACCCAGGACCGGCTCAACGAGTACTTCAACAAGTCCGCCTTTGTCCGCGCCGGCAACCTATGGGGAGATGCCGGCCGCAACATCCTCCGCGGTCCGGCCCAGCGCAACATCGATCTGTCCGTCAACAAGCGAATTCCGATCAACGAACGCGTCTACGCCGAATGGCGCTCGGAGTTCTTTAACCTGCTCAACATAACTAACTTCGCCAACCCGGGCGGCAGTATCACCGCGGCCAGCTACGGCGTCATCCGCAACACCACCGGTAACCCCCGGGTGATTCAGATGGCGCTCAAGATCGGTTTCTAGCCCTCGCTGAGCCTGTCCCCACCGCACCGGGGCTTCTAGTCAGAACCCGGATTGCGCCGCCGTCCCCCTCCGCTATCGGTGCGAGGGGCGCGGGGGTAGAGAAACGTTAATGAAGTAGAACGTTGCTTTTTGTCATACAAGTGTATACTTGCTGGGTCTTCGGCCGTCCAGGATGGACCGCCGCGTCGCGCAGGAATGGATACAGCCCGTACAGAAATCGGGCGGTGAATAGTCGGTTCCATCGGAGATCTTTGGGTCGCCTCCGTGCTGACTCACGCTTCAACCTGTTTGTGCCTCATCGGCACTTCGAAAGGAGCCGTATGAAGACCGTCTCCATGCTACTCGTCTTTGCGCTGTCGTCGTTTGCGCAGAGCCAGCCCCGTATGTACCGCCTGTATCACGTCGACGTCCCCGGTGACTCGGCGGCTGAGTTCTATGCGGTACAGCGCGAAACGGCTGCCGTCTACAAGAACAACAAGGCTTCGATTCCTCGCTGGGCCTGGAGCAGCATTACCGGCGAGCCCACGTTCCACTACATGGTGCCGCTCTCCGGTCTCGACCAGTTGGGGGAACGCACCTGGCTATCCCAGCAGGGCGACGAGAATTCCCGCGCGGCGCGTACCACCCGGCTGCGCAACTCCTCCGGCGCTACCAGTACGCAGATCATGGTTGCCCAGGATGAGGTTACCTGGAACCCCAATCCGCAGGCCGCGCCCGACAGGTACCTCGCCGTATCCATGTACAGCGTGAAAGCTGGCAAGGTCAGCGAGTTTCTTGCCTTGATGAAGGATGTGAATGAGACGGTGAAGAAGATGGGCAAGGCCAGGAACATCTTCGTAAATCGCGTCGCCTACGGTGGAGACGGATATGAATTCAACGTCGCCATCGGCTACGCCTCCTTGGCCGATATCCCGCCGCAGGCGGCGTTTCGAGCGGCCATGGGCGACGGCTACAACGCCTACGTCCAGAAGCTGGGAGCGACGGTCAACGGATTGCGGCGCGAAATCGTTCGCTATCGGCCCGAGTTCAGCCACATTCCAGGCAACTAGTCCAACGGGGACCGGCGAGCCGCTCGCCGGTCCCATTGGGAAGGAAACATCCTGCTTCGCCGCACCCGCTGCGCCTCCCGGAGCGCGAATGGTCGGCGGCGCGATCCTAGCCCACTCGCCCGGCCGTCGCGGGCTTTCCTGGCGTCTTGCTGGTTGGAAAACGCGGGACGCGGTTTAGAACCGTTGTTCTCCGACAAGCGGAGACTCCAGCGCAAGGTTTCTCACCAAAACAAACCGGCGGCGCGCCGAAGCACGCCGCCGGTTCAAAACAACCCGCAAAACAACCTACCGGCAGTGCGGCGGTCCCAGCCGGCCATTGTTAAACGCATCCAGCGTGCTCGTCAGGCTCGAGGTCTGCGAAGGCAGCAGGTATCCCGTACCGACCGGCGGCACCACCAGCGAGCCGATCAGCAAATCCGCCTGCTGAATCGCCGTCAGCACC
>CAYMTH010000152.1:0-9413 GCA_964393235.1 uncultured Solibacteraceae bacterium
CCATGCCGAGGGCGGTGCCGAGGTCGAGCGGGATTTGGCCCGAGGAGTTGTACCGGTTCAGCCCGCCGTTGAAGCGTACGCCGACGCTGCGCAGGCCCGCCAGCCGGCGGGTGACGTTGGCGGTGAGGTTGTCTCGCCGGTAGGCGAGCGGTTTGCGGAAGGGGCCATCGGTATTGGACTCCTCGTAGGCGAAGAAGGAGTCGACGTTCTTCCAATCCGGGCTATAGGAGAAGAATCCGCGCTGGGTGTTGAACGAGCCACCCTGCGCGCGCAGCGTGAACTGATCGGGCAGCGACTCGCGCTGGCGGATGTGGACGACGCCGAGGCCGGAAAAGTCGCCGTATTCCGCGCTGAATGGCCCGTTGATCAGTTTGGCTTCCTCGATCAGTTCCGGCGTCAGGCTCTTGAGGCTCCCCAGATAGCCCTGACCGTGGCCTTGGGTTGTCTGGTTCTGCTGGACGTTGTCGACCAGAATCTTGAGGCCGCCGCTGACGCCGCCGTGATCGAGGTTGAACCCGAAACGGCGAATCTCAATCGACTTGCCGCCGCCCTCGTGCTGGCCGGCGTTGATGCCGGCGTTGAGTTGATGAAAAACCTGGTCGTCGCGGGAAAAGAGGGTCTGTTCGAACACCTCGCGGTTGCGATGATCGAAGGCCGGTTCCACCGGGGTCGCGTTAATCGTGATGCTGGTGTGGACGGGCGGCAGCGCCGGTTTGGACGGCTGGGCGGCGGCCGAGAAGATACAGAGCGCGGCAGCGCCGATGCGTCCGGAAAAATGCATTCCCACCAGCTTACTTCGGCGCGCGTTATTATTACCAGATCATGCGTAGGCGAACGTTTCTGCATGCGGCGCTTGGCGCCCTTCCCGTGGCGGCGGGTGAATGGCCGCAGTTTCGCGGCGTGAATTCGTCGGGCGTCAGCGACGAGAAAAATCTGCCCATCGTGTTCGGGCCGTCGCTGAACGTTGTCTGGAAGACGCCGCTGCCGCCGGGGCACTCCTCGCCGGTCTTCAGCCGCACGCAGATCTTCGTTTCCGCCTACGACAAGGAAGGCATCTATCTCATCGCGCTCGATCGCAAGACCGGCAAAGAGAACTGGCGCCGGACGATCCCGCGGCCGCGCGTGGCCGAACATCACAAGTCGTCGACGCCGGCCAGTCCGTCGCCGGTGACCGATGGCGAGAACGTCTGGGCGCTCTACAACGACTTCGGCATCATCGCCTTCGACAAGGCCGGCAAGGAGCGCTGGCGCCACGATCTGGGGGCGGTCAACAATCCGTTCGGCATCGGCACCTCGCCGGTGATCGCCGGGGATATCCTGCTGGTGAATATCGACGCCGAGAGCGGCTCGTTCTTCCTGGCGTTGAATAAGAACACCGGCAAGCAGGTGTGGCGGCGGGAGCGGCCGGATTTCACGCGCGGCTTTTCGACCCCGGTGCTCTGGAAGCCGGCGAACGAACCGCTGCAGGTGCTGATCGCGGGGTCGTACTCGCTGATGGCCTACTCGGTGGCGACGGGCGAGCCGATCTGGTGGGTAAACTCGCTCACCTGGCAGTTGAAGCCGACGCCGGTGATCCACGGGGACACGGTCTATGTGCTGGGCTGGGCGGGGGGATCGGACGAAGGCGCGCAGGAGAACGTGCCCGATTTCGCCGAGGTCCTGAAGACCCGCGACACGGACAAGGACGGCAAGTTGACGAAGGCCGAAATCGCTGACGACCGGCTGACGAAGGACTGGGCGTCGATGGATCTCGACCGGACCGGGTTCGTGGAAGAGCGCGACTGGAAGATGTACCAGCGGCGGAAGAAAGTGGTGAACGCTGTCAATGCCATCAAGTTAGGCGGACGGGGAGATATGACGGATAAGTCGGTGAAGTGGCGTTACTATAAGTCGCTGCCGAATGTTCCGTCGCCGCTTTATTACGAAGGGGTCCTGTATCTGACGAAGGAAGGCGGCATCATGACCGCGCTCGACGCCGAGACCGGTAAGGTGCTGAAACAGGCTCGGCTGACCGGGGCGCTGGGCGATTACTTCTCGTCTCCGGTGGCCGCCGACGGGCGGATTTACGTCACTTCGCACGAAGGCAAGGTGGTGGTCATCAAACCGGGCGCGGAGTGGGAGATACTGGCGGTAAACCCGCTCGGGGAAATGGTGAACGCCACGCCAGCGTTTGTCGATGGACGCATCTTTATTCGCACGCACGAGAACTTGTACTGCTTCGCCAAATGAAACTCTTCTATCTGCTCTGCGCGCTGGCCGCGGCCGGCGCGGACTGGCCGCAATACCGGGGCGTCAACGCGCTCGGAGTGACTGACGACAAGAACCTGCCCGTCGAGATGGGGCCGGAAAAGAATGTCGTGTGGAAGACCGCCGTGCCGCCAGGCCACTCCTCGCCGATTCTGGTGGGCCCGCGGATCTTTCTCACCGCCGTCGATCTGGAGGCGTTGTTCACCATCGCCATCGACCGGGCAACCGGCCGGCAGCTCTGGAAGCGGGAGGCGCCGCGGCCGCGGAAGGAGTCCTATCAGAAGACGAATTCGCCGGCCTCGGGCACGCCGGCGAGCGACGGGAAGATGGTCGTGTCGTTCTTCGGCGATTTCGGGCTGCTGGCCTACTCCGTGGACGGCAAGCCGCTGTGGCAGCATCCGCTCGGGCCGTTCAACAACCAGAACGGGCACGGCTCGTCGCCGGTGATTATCGACGACATGGTGCTGCTGATCTGCGACCAGGACACCAACTCTTACTTTCTCGCGCTCGACAAGAACACCGGCAAGGTCCGGTACAAGGTGGAGCGGCCGGAAACGACGCGCGGCTATGCCACCCCCTCCGTCTGGCGGCCGAAAAGCGGCCCGGCGGAACTGATCGTCCCCGGCGCCTACATCACGACGGCGTATGAACTCAAGACCGGCAAGAAGTTGTGGTGGGCCGGCGGGATGGCCTGGCAGTTGAAAGGCGCGCCGGTGATCATCGGCGACCGCATGTATCTGAACTCATGGGAGAGCGGCGGCGATATGGAGACGCCGCCGGCGGTCGACGACTGGTCTGTCGTTTCGAGCAAGTGGGACCGCGACGGCGACGGGAAGCTGAACGTGGAGGAGGCGGCCGGCGTCGGCATGAAGAACGCGGCGGCGGTGGCCAACTACGATCTCGACAAGGACAACTTCATCGACGAGCGCGACTGGGCGTTCTTGAAACTGCACCGGCAGGCGCAGAACTCCGTCATGTCGATCCAGCTCGGCGGGCGCGGCGACGTGACGAACACGCACGTCCGCTGGCGCTACCGTAAGTCGCTGCCGAACTGCTCGACGCCGCTGGTGTACCAGAACGTGCTGTGGATGGTGAAGGACGGCGGCGTGCTGACGACGCTCAATCCGGAAACCGGCGAGGTGCTCAAGCAGGGCCGCATTCCGGGCGCGCTGGAACCGTACTGGGCGTCGCCGGTGGGCGCCGACGGGAAGGTCTACATGATCAGCCAGGCCGGCAAGCTCTCGGTGATGAAGGCGCAGGGCGAGTGGGAAGTTCTCAAGGTGAACGACCTCGACGACGAGGTGTTCGCCACGCCCGCCATAGGGGACAACCGGCTCTACGTTCGCACCCGGTCGACCCTTTACGCGTTCGGGCTGGCAAAATAGGGGGCATGCCGCAAGATCCTCCGCCGTTCGTGCCGCTGGAGTGGGACCCGATGCCGGAGTCCGCGCAGCTCGAGGCGTTGCGCGCGTTCCAGGAACGGATGGCGCGGCGGCGCAGCGTACGCGAGTTTTCGTCCCGGCCCGTGCCGGCGGAACTGATCGACCGCGCCATCGCCGTCGACGGCTCGGCGCCCAGCGGAGCGAATCAGCAACCGTGGCGCTTCGTCGTCGTCACCGATCCGGCGAAGAAGCGCGAGATCCGGCTCGCCGCCGAGGCCGAGGAAAAAGAAAACTACGAGCGCCGCTTCCCGCCCGAATGGCTGGCCGCGCTCGCCCCGTTCGGCACCGACTGGCATAAAGAGTTCCTCGAGGTCGCCCCCGTGCTGATCGTGGTCTTCCGCATCGACTACGGCGTCGGTGCGGACGGTGACAAGCACAAGCACTACTACGTCTCCGAATCCGTCGGCATCGCGACGGGCTTTCTGCTGGCGGCGCTCCACATGGCCGGGCTGGCGACTCTCACGCACACGCCGAATCCGATGGGATTTCTCGGACGGATTTGCGGCCGGCCGGCCAATGAGCGCGCGTTTTTGCTGATTCCGGTGGGTTATCCGGCCGAGGACGCGCAGGTTCCGGACATCCGCAAGAAAGGGATTGATGAAATCCGCGTCACTCTGGATATCCGGTAGGAATCGGTTTGAAAGCAAGCGTCATACATGGGTGATTTTTGCATTCGCCTTAGGTGTTTTGACTAATCTGAATCTCGTTCGAGGCCCAGTACTATTGGGGTAGCCGCAGAGACGGCAGTTGAATCAGAGAGGAACGAGAATATGAATCGTTTTAAGAATTTCATGGTCAGCCTGCAGATCTGGAAGGACAGCAAGGGCCAGGACCTTATCGAATACGCGTTGATGGCCGGCTTCGTCGCGGTTGCTGCGGGCGCCATCATGCCGGGTGTGTCGGAAAACATCAGCCAGATCTTCTCGAAGATCGCCAGCTCGATGGGCAACGCCGCCAGCCAGGGCTCCTAAGCTTCAACGCCGCCGTCGCGGCCTAGCCTCGTTTCGGATCCCGGCACCGTTCGTCCGAGAGAACACCGCCCGTTCGGTCCGAACCTAATCTGCCAACTTGTCCAGATCCGCCAGTGTCAGCTGGCGGATCTTGCCATTTAGAGATAGCGTAGCCATCCGCGCCGCCGCTCCGCGTACCTCGCGCAGAGCGGAACGAGTAGCGCCGTAGCCACCGCGGCGAACGGTAACGTCTGCCAGAGCGGAAACCCGAATGCCTCCGGAATACCGCCGAAGCGCGCGTTGAGCGGCGCGGGTGTGAACCCCTGCGCCGCCGCCCAGAGCAGCGCCATAGCGTGCAGCAGATACAGGTGCGCGATATAAAAGATCAGCGGCGCCTGTCCCAGTGTCCGCAGCCACCGCGGGCCTTGGCGGTCGTGCGCCGCAGCCAGGAAGAGCAGCGCCGGGCCGAGCGTCATCAGGACGAACTGCAGGGAGACCGGATACTTCGTCACGTTGCCCAGCGAATACAGCGTGCCCGTGAACTGGCTGGCGTCGCCGTAGCCGGTACCCACGCGCAACAGCAGGAACAGCGCACAGGCGCCCGCGCCGGCCAGCGCCAGGCGCCGCCGCGCATCCGGCAACTGGAACCACGGCGCGGCGGCGTAGCCGAGCATCACCACGCCGGCCAGCGGCAGAAACGGGTAGGTCGTGCGTACCTCAAAACCGCCGAACAGCGGAAGGACGTTTTTCTGGTGCAGAAACGACCACAGGTAGTGTGCCGCCGAGTCGGGCGACAACCGGACGTGGTCGAACAGGTTGTGCGTCACCGTGATCAACAGCCCGGCGGCCAGCACGAAACGCCGTCCGTAAGGAAGCAGGACCCCAAGAAGAATACTCGAAGCGCCGAGCGCCGCGATCACCTGCCAGAACTTGCGTGGCCACAGGGGATAGAAAGTCCAAGACCAGTCGATGATCGTGAACTCGAGCAGCAGCAGCAGGAATCCCCGCTGGAGCAGCCGTCGCTGGTCGGTCCGGAACCCCGCCGACACGCCCATCAGGAAGGCAAACACCGGCGCGCAAAAATGAGAGATCCAGCGCAGGGTGTAGAGCAGCGGGGGCACCTGACCGAGGTCCATCGGATCGGATACCCGTCCTGGACCGGCGGAATACTCGCGGGCGTGGTCGATGACCATCAGGACCATCACCACGCCCCGCAGCAGGTCGATCGAGGCGACGCGCATCGCTAGTCCCGGTGCGGGATCAGGAAGCGCATCGAGAATGTCACCGTGCGCGGCGCACCGGGCATGTTGCCGGCCCGCGCGGCGAACAGGAGCGCGGTGCCATAGACCCGGTCGGTCACGTTCTCAAGCGTCGCGCGCAGTTCCACGTTGCGGTGGACGCGCTGGAACAGGCCGAGGTCCCAGACCGTGTAGCCCGGCGCCCGCGTGCCGGCGTAGGGCTCGAGGAATCGCCCGCGGGCCTCGTTGCCGGCCGTGAATGCCGTGCCGGTCTTCCGGAGTTCGTAGCGGGCGTGGAAGCCGAACGCGTGGCGCACCGCGTTCGGCATCGGGCCGCCTACCGCCGACGGCGTGAACCGGTCGGAGCGGATTTCGGAGTCGAGGAAGGCGTAGTTGGCGATGACCGAAAAGTCGCACGTCACGCGGCCGGTGACATCGAACTCGGCGCCCTGATTCACCACCCGTCCCACGGGCAGAACGGCCGCGAAGTTATCGCCGCGCGGGCCGAACGCCGGGTCCGGCCGCAGCACGTTGTCCTTGCGGATCCGGAACACGGTCGCGGTCACCAGCAGGCGCTGGTTGGCGAAATCGGTTTTGGCTCCGCCCTCCACCTGCACCCCGCGTTCCGGATCGTGCGGCCCGTTGGCGAGCGGCGTCTGCGCCAGCGCCGGCGCGCGGTTGAAGCTGTTGCTGAGGCTGCCGAAGAGGCTCGGGCGCGGCCGCAGCCGGTAAACGGCGCCCACGCGCCCGGTGATCGCCGTCGCCGCGAATTCCAGCGGGTTCGGCGCCGTGCCGGTATCCCGCAACCGCTCCACGCGCCCGCCGAGCAGCACCTGCAGCCGGGGATGCAGCGTGATCGTGTCCTGCGCGAAAAAGCCGTTGCGGCGGGAGTCGATGCGCTGGTTCGTGAAGGCCGCGGCCGCGATCGGATAGGCGGCGCCGGACGTCGTCCCGTAGACCGGCGCCAGCATGTCGATGTCCGGCACCGGACCGCCGCGCGCACGCTCCCGCGCGGTGCCGTAGCGCCCGCTCCAGTCCTGCCGCACCCCTTCGTAGCCGAACACCAGGCTGTTCCGGGCCGTCGTGTGATAGCCGTTCAGCGTGACGGAATAGTCGTTGTTTCCACGGAACTGGTTGCGGAATTCCCGCATCGTGCGCCCGTCCGGGTTGATGCCGCGGGGCTCGTGGTAGAGTTCCGGCCGGTCGGAATTGAGGAAGCGGAAAGTAGCGTCGAAGCGGGCCGCCGCGCTCAACGCGCGGTCGAATCGCGCCTGGAATATTCGCGCCTGCAAGGCGGAGGAGTCCGAAGGTTCGGCGGCGTTCCACTCGCGCGCCGTCAGAAACCGGCCCGCCGCGTTGATCGGAATGCCGCGCAAGCGGTGGCCGGGCAGGTATTGGTCGATGTACTCGTAGTCGAGCCCGAGGGAGGTCTTTTCGTCCGGCCGCCACGCGAGTCCGGTGGCGAGATGCGCGTTCTCATTCCGCGAGTTGTAGCGGAACACGCGCCGGTCCTCCTGATACCACGCCGCCCGGTAGTTGAGCCCCCGCCGCAGCGGGCCGGAAAGGTCGATATCGCCGGCCTTCTGCGCAAACGAACCGGTCCGGAACGCCCCTTCCACACTATGCTTCTCCCGGGGCTTCTTCGTGACGAAGTTCACCACCCCGCCCGCTTCTCCGGCCCCGAACAGTACCGCCGCCGGGCCCTTCAGCACCTCGACGAACTCGACGTTCGTCAACCGCCCCTGGCTGGTCGAAAACCCGGCGTCGTTCAGGTCGTTGTCCAGGCTCCCGTACGGGTTCCCGCGGACCCCGTTGAACAACACCTCGCGCTGCGTGAAGCCGCGAAACGTCATTGCCGAATAGGGCGAGTCCGTCACGCCCGATACGTTCCGGTACAGGCTCTTGATGTCCTGCACCGCGCGGTCGTCGAACAGCGCCTTCGGCAGCACTTGAATCGAATAGGACTGGTTGATGAGATTGTCCGGCGACTTGCTGATCGATACGGAACTCGTCGCCAGAAAATCGTCGATCCGGTCCTTGACCTCCACCGAGGTCTGCACCGGCTTCACTTCCGGTTTGGGCTGCGCGCAAAGCAGGGCAGGGAAGATAAGGAGTAGGACACGGGCGGGCTTCATGAGAACGTCTTCTCAGAATAGCCTCGCGGTAATCGATATGCTTCGAAATCTTGTGAACGGGCCGGATCCGGCGGCGAGCGGGCCTTTGGGCCCGGTCAACGGACCGCGTCAGCGCGGCCGCGCGTGCTGCCGGACGTAGTCGCCCACCTCGTCCTCCGGCGGTCCGATGTAGTGATACTGCTCGGCGTAAGCCAGGCCGAACTGCTTGCCGATCTCGCGGTCGCGCCCGAGCACGAACTGCCGGATGTACTCGCGGTTCGCCGTCGTATCGTCGTTACCGAGCAGCGGCAGCACCTTGCCCTCGCGCGCCAGCCGCGCCCGCAGCCGCGCACCCGTCTCCCCGGCCGGCCCCTGGGCCTTGTTCTCCAGGTTCGCGTCGATCTTCTTGTCCACCCACGGGCCGATGTCGATGACGCGGTTCACCTGCTGCTGGAACCGCGCGAAGTAGTACTTCTCCTTCACGCTGTGCGGTTTCAGCCCGGCGTCGAAATGCTCCGGGTAGTCCTTGCCCCCGCCGGCCATCCAAGCGGCCGCCTCGACGCACGCGCTGGTCACGTAGTGGTCCGGGTTCTCCTCGTAGTGCCCGGTCGGGTCGTAGGTGATGACAATATCGGCCTTCAGCAACCGGAACAGAAAGATGAACCGCTGCCGCAGTTCGCTGCGCGCGATGTTGTCCATCATGTGGTTGTTGTAATTCAACTCGTACGTCTTCTTGATGCCGAACAAGCGGTCGAGCGCGTCCTGGTCGCGCTGGTTCGCCGTCACGGTCTGCGCGTAGTTGCCCGGCCCGGCCATGTCGTCGTTGGTGACGCGGATCATGTACGGCGTTGCGCCCTCGTCGATCAGCTTCGCGTAGAGCCCGGCCGCGAAGATCGGAATATCGTCCGAGTGCGGCTGTATGGCCACCACCACCTGCCCGGCCCGCGGTTTGCCCTCGCGTTTCTTCTCGATGACGACGGGCCCGTGGGAGTCGAACGGCTTGCTCAGTTGCTGCGCCTGCAGCGCGGCCGGCGCCAGCAGCGCCAGAAGATCGCGACGGTTCATGGAACGGATTGTATCAGCCAAAGAAAAAGCCCGGAAACCTGAGGTTACCGGGCTCGTCGATTCGCTGCCTGTGCGCGGGATCAGCCGGCGCCGCCCTCCACCTGGGGCTCGCGGTACGTCGCTGCGCCCACCAGATAGTCGCGGTTCATCCGGGCGATGTTCTCGAGCTGAATGCCCTTCGGGCAAACCGCCTCGCACTCGCCGATATTCGTGCACGCGCCGAAGCCCTCTTCGGCCGCCTGCGCCACCATGCGGACGGCGCGGGAGTGCCGCTCCGGCTGGCCTTGCGGCAACAGGCCGAGGTGCGAAATCTTCGCCGACGTGAACAGCGAGGCGCTCGCGTTCGGGCACGCCGCC
>CAYMTH010000153.1:0-9391 GCA_964393235.1 uncultured Solibacteraceae bacterium
CGTCCCCTCCCGGCCTTCACCCGCCGCACCAACCCGCTCCAGTACGATAACGTTAAGGGTCCCAACATGATCAACTTCGACGTGACGCTGAACAAAATGTTCAACGTCACCGAACGCGTCAAGTTTGAGGTCCGCCTGGAAGCGTACAATGTCGCCAACAGCTTCTTCGGAGCCGACCCGGCCACCGATCCCAACAATGCGGCCGCCTTCGGCCGGATCCTGTCCCAGCGCGCTGGCTTCTTCGGACGCCAGCTCCAGTACACGGGCCGGTTCTATTTCTAAGGCTGTCCTCACCCTCCTGCTGTGCCTCGGCCCGGCAGGTCTCGGAGCCGCCGACTACGTCGGCTCCCAGGCCTGCCGGGCTTGTCATTTGGGCCAGTTCGAAGCCCAGTCGAAAACCGGTCACGCCGGCGCCCTCGCCCGGGCCGGCGCCCCGGGCGCCTGGAACTTCGGCTCCGGCCTCCAGGCCGTCACCCCCGTCAGCCGCACCGGCCCCGAGCTCTACAAGGAGCACGGCCTCACCCGCTACACCCGCACCAAACGCGAGGCCATCACCCCCGGCCACACGAACCCCAACGGCGTCCCCTACCCCCTCTACAGCCCCGGCGCCGAGATCCTCAAGTGCTTCCAGTGCCACTCCACCGGGCCCCTCCGCCTCGACCCCAAGACCGGCATCGAACCCTTCGAAACCGGCGTCCGCTGCGAGGTCTGCCACGGCCCCGGCTCTGACCACCTCAAGGCCCCGTCCCGCCTGAACGTCTTCAACCCCAGGATCCTCAACGGCGCCGGCATCAACGAGACCTGCGGCGCCTGCCACCGCCAGCCCCCGAAGCCGGGCGAGGACACCAACTGGAGCGACACCTGGAACGCCCGCCACCAGCCGCTCGGCTTCAGCCAGAGCGCCTGCTTCCGCAAGTCCGAGGGCCGGCTTACCTGCATCACCTGCCACGACCCGCACGGCGCCCGCCCCGTCCGCGGCAACGACGTCTGCTCCGGGTGCCACCAGGCGCCCCGCCATGCCCGCCCGCAACTGGTCCGCGGCCAGTCCTGCGCCGGCTGCCACATGCCGCTGGTCAAGCCTTCGCCCGACCTGCGCTTCGCCAACCACTGGATCGGGATCTACGCCCCCGGCAACCCGTTGCTACCCGTCGCCTCGTCCTCGCCCCGGTAGATGCAGCCGCTTGTGCAGGTCTCCCGCACCAGCACCTGGCTCAACAGCGGCAGCTTCGGCTTCAGCCGCCGCCACAGCCACTTGGCCAGCTCCTCGCTCGTCGGGTTCTCGAGCCCCGGGATGTCGTTCAGGTAGTTGTGGTCCAGCTGCTCCTCGATCGGGGCGAACGCCGCCTTGATGTCCCCGAAGTCCATCACCCAGCCCAGTCCCGGCTGCAGCGGCCCGTCGACGTAGACCGCAATCCGGAAGCTGTGCCCGTGCAGCCGGGCGCACTTGTGCCCCGCCGGGACGTTGGGCAGCCGGTGCGCCGCCTCGATCGTGAACTCTTTATAAACCTGCATGAACCTTCTTAGCCCACCGTACCATACCTACTCCTTGCCCCCGCAGATGCCGAGAACCCTGCGGACGTTCCGCTTCTTGGCCGCGTCGACACCCGTTTCCCTGCCCCGCGCGAGCGGCCCCTTCGCCACCCGCACCGCCTCGGCCGCGTAGGCGCACATCGGCGCCCGCCGCCCCCGCATCTCCTAGGCCGTGGTCAGGTCGCTCAGCACGTACAGCATCTCCCGGTTGATCAGAATGTTCTCCGGATCCCGGGCATACTGCACCCGCTGCCGGGCCAGCGACTGCTCGAGGATCGGGATACCCTTCTCCGGCTTGTTCAGCAGGACCCAGGCGTAGCCGATGCGGTCCATCGTCCCAGCCACACCCATCGCCGCATAGGCGTCGTTCGGGTCCTTTGCGAGGTTCTTCTCGCGCAGCCGCAGCTGCTCCTCGAACAGCGGGATCGCCTCGGCGTAGCGCCGCATCTGGGCCGTCAGATTCGCCTGCAGCCCCATGTCGGCGGCCAGCATGTGGTCCACCTCCTCGCCGGGGACTCTCGACAGTTCCTGGTGCATCCGGTAAGCGATCCGGATGGTCTGCAGCGCCTGCTCCCGCTGCCCGGAGATGGACTCGGCGCCGGCCAGAAACTGGTAGGCGCGGGCGAGTTCCCGTTTGCGCAGCAGCGAGCCGGGCACGGCGTCGTAGAGCGTCTTCCAGCCGTTCACAGAGTCCCGCCAGGCCTCAACCGCCCGGGCGGCGTGTTCGCGGGAGCTGCGATAGGCAAGGGCCCGGGTAACGATGGCATGCGCCCGTTCCTCCTGCATGGCGCGGTCGGCCGGATCGGTCGCCAGGTTGCGATCGGCCAGGCGCACCAGCTCCTCGGCGGTGGGAACGGCGCGGGCGTCGGCACGCAGCTCGTAGATGACGGCCAGGGCCTCGAGCGTCCGGTAGCGCTGCCGGTGGGCCGCCCGATTGGTCGGGCTGCGGCGCAGAACGGCCGATACGAGCTGATCGGCCCGCTCCAGCCGCGGTAGGGCACGGCCGGAGGCGCCGAGGCTGGGTTCGTTTCCCACGCCTTCGATATCGGCCAGGCGCAGGAAGCCGCGGGCCGCTTCGAGCTGGATCTCGTCGTCTTCGGGAGCGGCCGCGGCCAGCGCGTCGAGGTAGGCGACGCCTCGGTCGGCCAGCAGGTGCCGCGCGCCGAGCGCGCCGGGCAGTTTGGCCAGTTCGCTGTCGACGTCGAACAGAACGGCGTTGGCCAGCCCGCGGATCTGGTCGAACCGGCCGGCGGCCAGACGGCGCTGGCGCAGCGCGACGCCGGCGGTGGTCCCCAATGCCACCGCGAACAGGGCGACGGCCGCCACGGCGAGCCGGTGGCGGCGCAGGAACTTGCCGAAGCGGTACACGGCCGACGGCGGACGGGCCTCGACGGGCTCGCCCGCGAGATAGCGGCCGACGTCGGCCGCGAGGTCGCCGACGGTGGCGTAGCGGCGGGCCGGGTCGGGTTGCAGCGCCTTGCGGGCGGTCTCGGCGAGGTCGCCGGTGAGGGGAAGGTTGGACGGCCCGGCGGCCGCCAGCCGGACCTTCTCGTCGAGCGGCAACCCGGCGAGCGAGCGCGGCGGCCGGCCGCCGATCAGTTCACACAGCAGGGCGCCGAGGGCGTAGACGTCAGTGGCCACGGTGAGCGGATCGCCCAGGATCTGCTCGGGGCTGGCATAGTCGGGCGAGTAGTAGCGCAGCCGGGTATGGTGGTCGGCGGCGGGCCCGCCTGCCAACAGCCGGGAGATGCCGAAGTCGAGCAGCTTCACCTCGCCGGTCTGGCTGACCAGTACGTTGGCCGGCTTGATGTCGCAGTGGATGACCAGGGACTGGTTGGCGAACCGGACGGCTTCGCAGACGTCGAGGAAGAGCCGCAGCCGGGCCGTCTCGTCGAGCTGCCGGTCCCGGGCATAGGTCGTGCACGGCACCCCGTCGACGAACTCCATGACGAGGTAGCGAAGGCCGGTGCGGGTGGCCCCGGCGTCGAGAAAGCGGGCGATGTTCGGGTGCTCGAGGGCGGCGAGGATGCGGGTCTCGCGGGCCGGCATCGCGGAGGCGGCGCCGTCGAGCATGAGCTTGATGGCGACCCGGCGTTCAAAGTCGCCGCCCTCGCGGCGGCCCTCGAAGACCACGCTGGCGCCCCCTTCTCCCAGCTTGCGGACGGCCCGATAGGGGCCGAAACTCTCCTCGACGCTATGCTCCACGGTCAGATGCCTAAGGAGATATCATATCGCCTGTTTACGGGTCTTTCACGCAGCGGAAGCCGAGGTCGGGGGCGCGGTAACGGGCCGGGACCACCTCGATCATCGGGATGGATGTCTCGGCGAGCTTATCGAGGTAGGAGCCACCCTTGACGACGACCCAGGCATCGGTAGCCGCCGGGGGCGGGTCCAGTTTTGACTGGTACTCCCGGATCGCATCAATACTCGGGGCGCCGGCGTCGGCGGAAAACTCGCGGACGTTGCCGATCATCCGCAGGACATGGCAGGGGCTGCGGCCCGGGCGGAAGGCATCGACCGACACCGCATGCTGCCAGGAGTCGTCGGGGTTATCGGCCAGGTTGGCATGGGAGGCAACCGGGAGATCGCCCCAGGGATAGGAACGGCCGTCGACGCCGCGGGCGGCCTTGTGCCACTCGCGCTCGGTGGGCAGGCGCTTGCCAGCCCACGCGGCGAAGGCGCGGGCGTCATCGATGGTCACATTGACCACCGGGTGGCCCGGCTTGCCGCGCTCAAAGCCCGGCGGCAAGGGCCGACCCGTCGCCTGGCAGAACTGCTCGTAGTCTTCGTTGGACACCTCGGTCACGTCGACGTAGAAACCCGCAAGGTGCAGCGACTTCTTGTCCGGGCCATGGAGGAACGGACCATCGGGCACGTAGACCATTTCGCCGAGCCCGTCGTCGATGCGGGCCGCCGCCTTTTGCGAGGTAAGCAGGAAGTAACAGGGCACGGCGGCCAGCAAGAGCACGACAACACCGGCGGTGGCGATCCACCAGTTGGGGACCTGGCGGCGGCGGACCGGTGGGACGGCGCCAATGGAGCGTTCCTGGGTCGGGTTGGCCTCGAGCCAGGCTTCCAACTGCGCGGCGACGGCGGCCATGGTCTGGGTCCGTTCGCCGGGCTCGCGGGCGATCGAGGCGCGGACGATCTGCTGCAGCTCCTCCGGAACCTGCTTCTCCGCCATCGGCCCGAACGGGATATCCTCGTGCAGGATGCGGTAGAAGATCTGCTCGGCGGTCTCGGCCTGGATGGCCCGCTGGCCGGTGAGCAGTTCAAACAGCAGGACGCCGAAGGAATAGACGTCGTTGAGCGGGGTGACGGGCTGGCCTTTGATCACCTCCGGGGCGACATAGTGCGGCGTGCCGAGGGCATAGCCGGCCTGGGTGAGGTTGACGTCGCCGGTCTTGACGATGCCGAAGTCCATGAGCTTGACCCGGAACTGGGCGTCGACGTGGACATTGTCCGGCTTGACGTCGCGGTGGACGAGGTTGAGCGAATGGACGTGGGCGAGCGCCTGCGCCAGTTGGAGCGCGATCGAGACGCGGCGGCGCAGCGGGATCTCTTCTCCCGAGTTGATCAGATCCTTGAGCGTGCGGCCGGTGAGGAACTCGAGCACGAGGAACGGGATACCGTCCTGTTCGCCGTAGTCGTGAGTGGTGATGATGTTCTCGTGCTGGATGCCGGAGGAGACGCGGGCCTCGAGCAGGAACCGGGCGCGGGTGTCGGGGTTGGACGAAGCCTGCTGGGTGAGCAGCTTGACGGCGACGGTGCGGCCGAGGACGGTGTCGCGGGCCTGATAGACCTCCGACATACCTCCGCCGAGAAACTTCTGGAGTTCGTATTTGGATATGCGCGCGGGTAGATGCACGGGCTGCTCTTGGTTACCTGCCTAACAGCATATCGGACGAATAAGTGATTACTTTATAAAACAGGCGTAAGCTGACGGCGGCGGGGTCCGGTGTAGGGGACGCGGTCGAAGGAATCGGTGGGGCCGGCGGCGCGGGGGTCGGCGGTGGAGCGCATCCAGGCATCGACGCGGGCGGCGAGGCGGCGGCGGACGGCGTCGTAGGCCGGGGCGGCGGCGAGGGGGTGGAGCTGGCCGGGGGCGCGGCGGCAGTCGTAGAGCTCTTCGGCGGGGCGTTTGGCGAAGGCGAGGGCAAAGGCCGGGGAGCCGGGCTGGCGGAGGATGGCGCGTTTGGAGAGCGACTCGTCGACGTCGCCGTACTCGCCGACGGCCCAGTAGTATTCGGGATCGCCGGCGGGCCAGCGGTCGGGTTCGAGGTTGCGGAGATAGAGGTAGTCGCGGGTGCGGATGCCGCGGACGGGGTAGGTGAGATCGCCGCGGCGGACGTTGGCGTGGCGTTCGCGTTCGAGGAAGACGTGGTCGCGGCGAGGGCGGCGGAGGAGGGACCGGGCGGTGACGGCGGGGGGGACGGGGAGGCCGGCGGCGTCGAGGAACGTGGGGCAGAGGTCGGCGAGGGTGACGAAGTTGGGGTCCGCGGCGGCGGGGGCGATGCGGCCGGGGAAGCGGAGGGCGAGGGGGACGCGGACGCCGAGGTCGTAGCAGTTGGCGAGGCCGCGGGGGAGTTGCCAGCCGTTGTCGCCGGTCATGGCGACGAGGGTACGGGGGGATTCGCCGGCGCGGTCGAGGGCGGAGAGGATGTCGCCGCATTCGCGGTCGAACTGGGCGACCTCGGCGTAGTAGCCCTGTAAGTCGGCGCGGACTTCGGGAAGGTCGGGGAGGTGGGGCGGGATGTGGAGCGAGGCGGGGTCGATGGCGGCGCGGTCGCCGCGGGTCCAGGGGACGTGGGGGTCGTGGGAGCCGAACCAGAAGCAGAAGGGCTGGCCGGCGGGGCGGGCCTTGAGGAACGATTCGAAGTCCGGGAAGGCGCGGCCGGCCGGGTTCGTTTTCGCCTCGCCGGGGCCCCAGCCCTTGCCGGAGTAACCGACGAAGTAACCGGCTTTTTCGAGCAGGGCGGTGTAAGTGGGAATGGCGGGATCGAGGGGACCGTATAAGTTCGCCGCGGGGCCGAGGCGGTGCGTTTCCTGGCCGGTAAGTAACATCGAACGGGAGGGGGAGCAGGAGGGATTCGGGGCGAAGGCATGGGTGTAGAGGCGGCCCTCACGGGCGAGCCGGTCGAAAACGGGGGTGCTGACGGACTTATCGCCGTAGGCGGAGGCGTGGGGGAAGGCCCAGTTATCGGCGAGCAGGAGGAGGATGTTTGGGCGGGGGGCGGGCGCGGCGGAGGCGGCGAGCGAGGCGGTGAAGGCGCGGCGGGAGAGCATGGTTTCGCTTATGGTACCCCTGTGATAGGCTCGGGGGGAAATCGTATGAAACTGACCCGGAGACAAGCCGCGAGCGCCGCCGCGGCGGCCGCGGTGATGCCCGCGCAGAACGCGCCGCTGTTCCCGGAGGCGCAGCGCGCGGCGATCACCTGGATCGCCGATTACCTGATTCCGCCCGACGATACGCCGGGGGCCGGGCAGGCCGGGGCGGCCGAGTATCTGGACCGGCAGCTGCGGGGACCGTTGAAACGGTACTTGCAGCCGTGGCGGGACGGGCTGGCGGCGTTGGACCGGGCGGCGGGGGGATCGTTTCTCGGGTTGGGCGAGAAAGAGCGCGGGGAGTTACTGGAAGCGGCGGGCAGCGGGCAGCGGCCGGAGTTACGCGGGTTCTTCGAGATGGCGCTGGACCATGTGATGCAGAGTTACTTCGGGGATCCGAAGTACGGGGGCAACCGGGGCGAGGCGTCGTGGAAGGCGATGGGGATCGAGGACCTGATGCACTCGCGGGTGCACCACGGAGGGAAGAAATGAAACTGGCGGGCGTGGACGCGGTGGTGATCGGATCGGGCGCGGGCGGAGGCGCGGCGGCGTACGAACTGGCGACGGCGGGGCTTTCGGTGGTCATTCTGGAACGCGGGCGGCAGCAGCGGTGGGGCGAGACGGGGCACGACGAGCTGCGGAGCCAGCGGACGACGGTATTGGGGAACGGGTTCGGCCCGGACGACGAGCGGCACCGGCGGGGGATCCGCAACGGGCTGGACGGGAAGGCGCAGATCCTGCTGCCGAGCGAGGGCGGTTACAATAACATCGCGGCGTGCGTCGGGGGCGGAACGGCCAGTTACGGGGCGATGGCGTGGCGGTTTCTGGAGAAAGACTTCCGGATGCGGTCGACTTACGGCGCGGTGGCGGGATCGACGCTGGAGGACTGGCCGATCACTTACGCCGATCTGGAACCTTACTACGAGCGGGCGGAGCGGCTGGTGGGAGTGAGCGGGCAGATGGGGGCGAACCCGTTCGAGGCGCCGCGGAAGAACGGGTATCCGATGCCGCCGCTGCCGTTGAACAAAGAAGCGGGGGCGCTGTTCGCGGCGGGGAAGAAGATCGGGATGCATCCGTTTCCGATCCCGATGCTGATCAACTCGGTGCGGTACGACGGGCGGATCGGGTGCATCGCTTGTCCGCATTGCGTGGGGTTCGCGTGTGAGTCGAACTCGAAGAACGGGTCGCAGAATACGCTCATTCCGAAGGCGGTCAAGACGGGCAACTGCCGGCTGGTGACGGAGGCGGTGGCGAAGGAGATTCTGACCGACGCGCGGGGGCGGGCGACGGGGGTGGCGTATTTTCAGAACGGGCAGTTGGTGGAACAGCCGTGCCGCGTGGTGGTGGTGGCGTGCTCGGCGACGGAGACGCCGCGGCTGTTGTTGAACTCGAAGTCGAAGCTGCACCCGAAGGGGCTGGGGAACCAGAACGACTGGCTGGGACGGAACCTGCAGGGGCATGCGTATTCGGGGGCGGTGGGGCTGTTCGAGACGGAGATGTTAGACGGGACGGGGCCGGCGGCGCGGGTGGCGGCGTGTGATTTCAACCATGGGAATCCGGGTATCATCGGCGGGGCGATGTTAGCCAATGAGTTTATCCGGTTGCCGTATCTGTTCGCGCGGTCTATGCGGCCGCCGCGGTTGAAGCGGTGGGGGCCGGAGTTCAAGAAATATGTGCGGGAGTTTTATAAGCGGTCGGTGGGCGTGAAGGGGCCGGTGCAGGAGATGCCGCTGTGGGAGAACCGCGTGGAGGTGGACGAGAGCGTGCGCGACCACTGGGGGATCCCGGTGGCGGCGATTACGACCAAGCGGCACGAGAAGGACGTGGAGTGCGGGAAGTTCATCGCGGGGAAGGCGGCGGCGTGGCTGCGCGCGGCGGGGGCGGTGGAGGTGTGGGAGCAGGCGGCCGGGCGCGGCGGGACGGGCGGGCAGCACCAGGCGGGGACGTGCCGGATGGGCGCGGATCCGAAGACTTCGGTGACCGATCCGACGGGGCGGCTGCACGGCGTGGAGAACGTCTACGTCGCCGACGGGAGCCTGCTGGTGACGAACGGCGGATTTAACCCGGCGCTCACGATCTTTGCGCTGGGATTCCGAACCGGGGAGTTCGCGGCAAAGGCGTTCCGGCGCGCGGGGTAACGGTCGGATAAATCCTAGGAGCCTGGCTCCTAGGAAAAGGCTTAGGCGAGGATTTTGGTGGCGACGGCGCCGGCGACGTCGGTCAGGCGGAAGGCGCGGCCGCCATATTGGAACGTCAGCTTGTCGTGCTGCAGACCGAGCAGATGCAGCATGGTCGCGTGCATGTCGTTGATGTGCATGCGGTCCTCCACCGCGTAGTAGCCGAACTCATCCGTGGCGCCGTAGACGAAGCCCTTCTTCACGCCGCCGCCGGCCATCCACATCGTGTAGCCGTAGGGGCTATGGTCGCGGCCGTCGCCGGCTTCGGCGATCGGCGTACGGCCGAATTCCCCGCCCCAGACGACCAGCGTGTCGTCGAGCAGGCCGCGGGCCTTCAGGTCCGTCAGCAGGCCGGCGAT
>CAYMTH010000154.1:0-9332 GCA_964393235.1 uncultured Solibacteraceae bacterium
TTGAAAAAAATCTAAAAACAGATTAACCATCGATTTATCAAACGGTTACCCCTGCCAGTACTTCGCGCCGAAAGGTACTTTCGGCGACTTCGGCATGTCACTCTGGAATTGAGAGGAGCAACCATGTCTCTGAACAACTTCGAATACGGCCGTGGCGCGATCGTCGTCCCGGGCCGACAGGACCGTTTCCGCTCCTGCGTCGACAAGCTCATCGAGGACGCCCGTCCCGCCAATTTCGTCGAGCAGCTCGCGACGGAGGAAATCCTCCACGCCCAGTGGGAGCTCGCCCGTTGTCGCGATCTCTCGCACGAATTGGACCACGAAGGCCTCCTCCTGGCCGCCGAAAACCGGGCCCAGCGCAACTTCACCCGCGCGACGCGCGAGTTGACGGCCCTGCAGACGGCCCGTACCGCGAAATACTTCCGCGCCGACCTGGGCCGGAACGTACCGCCTCTCGCCAACGCCGCAAAAATCCCGAAGCGCGGCCGCGAAACCCCCGCCGTCGCCAACGCCTACTGCGACATCATGTACGCGGAATCGCAGTCGGACGAACGGGAACTCGCCGGCGAGAAGATCGACTAAGCGCTCGTCGCCGCGCATTGCGCGAAATCAAAGCCAAGCCGCCACGCCGTCGCCCGGCAAGGCGGCAGCGGCTTTTCGCCAAAACAAGGTCAGTCGCACGCCGGCGCCCGGTGCCCGTCCATCGGGCGCGCGGCCTCCGGCAACGCGGCTCCGCCGCACATTTCGCCAGAACAAAGCCAAACGTCCGTCGCCCCGGTGCCGATAACCCGGCAAAAGCAACGCCGCCGGCAATTCGCGAAATCAAAGCCAGCCGCCATAACGGCGCCCGGCCAACAGCAAACAGGAGCCCGCGCCCGCCGCGCGCGCCCCCTCGCAAACGCCGTTTTGCGAACACGAACCCAATTCCCCGAAAGGAGCCCATTCTATGGCCACCCAAGCCCAGATCCTCGCCAACCAGGCCAACGCCCGCCGCTCCACCGGCCCGAAAACCGACGCCGGCAAGGCCCGTTCCGCCAAAAACGCCACCACCCACGGTCTCACCATGGGCATCCTCCACATCCCCATGCACGAAGCCGCCGCCTTTCGCGAATTCGAAGCCAAAGCGAAGCAGGCCATCCGCCCCCAGGGCGCCCTCGAGCGCACCGCCGCCGGCAACTTCGTCCACGCCGCCTGGCGCCTCCGCAAGATCCGCGCCCTCATCTGCGAACTCTACCGCGAACACCGCGCCGATCCCCTCGTCACCCCCGCCGCCGCCGCCGAACTGCGCCAACTCAACCGCTACCGCGCGACCGTGGAAATGATGTTCTACCGCTCGCTCAAACAGCTCCGCGAGCTACAGACCAACCGCGCCGCCCGCGCCTTCCAGTTCCACGCCCCCGAACGCATCGCCATGCCCAAACAGGTCGACGCCGCCCTCTACCGCCGGATCCCCTCCTACGCGGATCGCGAAAGTACCCTCAGCATGAAGCGGTACCTCGGTCCGTGGGCCATGTACACGCCCGTCCTGGACCAAAACTGGCTCCCGCGCGACCTCTGCGTCGCCAACCCGCGGCCCAATCACGCCGCCCGGAAGTTCGCCGGAGACCCGGACCTCCCGCCCGAACTCGCGCCCTAGTTGCGCGCCCGCATGCTCCGGCTCAGCCGCCGCGTCGCACGCTCGGAGATCATCCCGGCCACCTGCCCCAGCAGCTCCGGTATGTTCTCGGTCTCGATCAGCATCGTCCCGGCCGCCTTCGCCGCCTCGTACTGCTCCGGCTGCCAGGTCGACAGAATCGCCGTCGCCGGCCGGTAATCCAGCGCCCGCGCATGCGCCATCACCCGCAGCCCGCTCTCGAACGACTCCATGTGTAAGTCGCTCAAAATTAAGGAGTACTCTTTCGAGTCCATCTTCGCGATCGCCTCGGCCGCCGAAGCCGCCGTGTCTACCCCATACCCGCCCGCGCGCAAAACTGTCTGCAGCGTCAAACGGGATGCCGGGTCGTCGTCAACGAGAAGGACCCTCGCCATTTCTACACGGGGCGGGGCCGGAAACGCCGGACATTTGGCTGCTGCCATCAAGTTCTCCTCTCTTAGTTTAGGAGATATCCGTTTTTTTCCAAGTACCAAATTTCATAAGGTTTTCCCGTGTAAACGGGCTTCCCGCTCGCGTACAACCGCATTACGCCACGCATATCCATGAAAAGCAACGCCTTGTGATTCCTCCACCCGCGCCGCCGACATACGAAAAATTCCCGCGCCCCCCACCCGGGTACCAAAACCGCCCTTACCGGACTAGCGTCCTCAACCGACGCGGATCCCCAGCGTCATCCCGTCCCGTAGCGGAATCAGACTCGTCACGAACCGCGCATCCCCGAACAGCAGCCGGTTGAACCGGTCCGCCCCCTCGCTCTCGGCGTCCTGCGGATCCAGCACCTTCCCCTTCCACAGCGTGTTGTCGGTCACGAACACGCCCCCCATCCGCACCCGCGCCGGCGCCGCCGCGTACACGTCCGGATACCCGTCCTTGTCCACGTCGTTGAAGATCATGTCGAACTCCCCCGCCGTCTCCGACAGCGCCCCCAAAGCGTCGCCCGTGTGCACCACGATCCGGTCCGCCACCCCCGCCCGCTCAAAATACCCGCGCGCCCGCGCCGCGTTCTCCGGATCGCCGTCGGAATAGTGAGTCTCCGCCCCCTCGCCCGCCGCCCGCGCCAGCCAGATCGTCGAGTACCCGATCGCCGACCCCAGCTCGAAGATCCGCTTCGCCCCCGTCATCAGGACCAGCTGGGCCAGGATCGTCGCGCACCCCGGCCCGATAATGTTGATCCGGTTCGCATAAGCGTACGCCTCCATCTCCGCCAGCACCGAGTCCCGCCCGGGCAACAGATTCGCGATGTACTGCTCCAGCGCCGGATTGACGATCATGCCCCGAATACCCTCGCAAAGATCTTATCGACGTTCGCCAGCTGCCGGTCCATCGCAAACGCCGCCTCGATCTGCTCCAGGCTCAGGTGCATCCGCACCTCCGGATCGTTCTCGATCGCCTCGCGGAAGCTCGCCTCGGTCTCCCAGGACCGCATCGCGTGGCCCTGGACCAGCTTGTACGCCTTCTCCCGCAGCATCCCCGCCGAAGCCAGATCCAGCAGCAGCTGCCCGCTGAAAATCAGCCCCTGCGTCAGGTTCAGGTTCCGCAGCATCCGCTCCGGATGCACCCGCATCCCGTCCACCAGCCACGTCGTCTTCGCCAGCAGGTAGTCGGTCAGAATGCACGAATCCGGCAGAATCACCCGCTCCACCGACGAGTGCGAGATGTCCCGCTCATGCCACAGCGCAATGTTCTCGTAGGCCGCCTGCACGTTCCCGCGCACCACCCGCGCCAAACCGCAGATCTGCTCGCACGTCACCGGATTCCGCTTGTGCGGCATCGCGCTCGAACCCTTCTGCCCCGGCGCGAACGGCTCTTCGGCCTCCCGCACCTCCGTCCGCTGCAGGTGCCGCACCTCCAGCGCAATCTTGTCGCACGTCGCCGTCACCAGCGCCAGGGCGTTGATGAACGCCGCGTGCGAGTCCCGGCTGATCACCTGGCTCGCGATCGCCGCCGGCCGCAGCCCCAGCCGCTCGCAGATCCGCTCCTCCGCCTCCGGCCCGATGTGCCCGAACGTGCCCACCGCGCCCGAGATCTTCCCGCACCGCATGTCTTCCGCCGCGTCCGCCAGCCGCTTCCGGTTCCGCCGCCGCCCGGCCGACCACACCGCCAGCTTCACCCGCAGCGTGTCCGGCTCCGCCTGCATGCCGTGCGTCCCCCCCTCCTGCGGCGTCTCTTTGTTCTCGTAGGCCCGCTTCTTCAAGGCTTCCAGCAGCCCGTCCACGCCCCGCAGCAGCAGCTCGGCCGACTGCTTCACCTGCAGCGCCTGCGCCGTGTCGACCACGTCGTTCGACGTCATCCCGTAGTGGAACCAACGCGACGCCTCGCCCACCCCCGCCGCGGCCATCTTCTCGGCCACCGCCGTCGTGAACGCGATCACGTCGTGCTTCACTTCCCGCTCGATCTCGAACAGCCGCGCCACGTCCACCGCCGCGTGCGCCCGCAACGCCGCCGCCGCTTCCGACGGCACCTCCCCCAGGCTCGCCAGAGCCTCGCTCGCCGCGACCTCTACCTCCAGCCAGCAGGCGTACTTGTTCTCATCGCTCCAAATGCCGCCCATCTCCGGGCGCGTGTACCGTGCAATCATGCGTACCTTCCAGTCTAGTAGGTGAACACCGGCGTCTGCTTCCGCGGCTCCGCCACGTGCACCCGCGGGCTTACCCCGCGCGCACCCAGCGCCTGCTCCGCCATCTGCTCCACCAGCGAGGGGTAGTTCGTGTTCTCGCTCAAATGCCCCAATATCAGCGTCGAAACGCTCGTGTCCATGTCCTGCGTAATGTACTCGTAGGCGGCGTCATTCGAAAGGTGCCCCTTCCGCCCCATGATCCGCTGCTTGATCGACCACGGATACGGCCCCACCTTCAGCATCTCCAGGTTGTGGTTCGATTCCAGCAGCAGCAGGTCCATCCCCCGCAAATGCATCTTGATCGAATCCGGCATGTAGCCCAGATCCGTCACCACCGCCGCCCGCACCCCGTCCGCCTTCACCGTGTACCCCACCGGGTCCACCGCGTCGTGCGGAATCGTGAACGAGCCGATCTCCAGGTCCCCGATCGTGAACCCCGTCCCCGCCGCGAACGTCTCCCGCGGCGCCCGGATCTCCTCCCAGTTCAAAACCTCCGCCGTCAGCTCCGTGCAGTACACCGGCTTGCCCACCGCCCGCGCCACCACCGGCAACCCCAGCACGTGGTCGGAATGCTCGTGCGTAATCAGCACCCCGTCGATCTTGTCCAGGCTCTCCCCGATCGCCGCCAGCCGCGCCGCCGTCTCCTTCCGGCTCAGCCCCGCGTCGATCAGAATCCGCGTCCGGTCCGTCCCGATGAAGATCGAATTGCCCGAGCTCGACGACGCCAGCACACAGAACTTCAACATATGGCCCTACCAGATTACCGCGCCCAACCGTCAGACCGTTCCCCCACAAATCGCCAACAAAGGTGAGAACTTTCTCCCGCGTCCCGCACTCCCTTTGCAGAGGTAATGATCATGGCAGTCACGAAACCCCGCAACCGGTTAGTTAACTTCCGGGTGTCCGAAGACGAATTCAACAGCCTGCGAGAGGCTTGTGAATCCGGCGGCGCGCGCAGTATCTCCGACTTCGCCCGCTGCGCCGTCCTTTCCCCGGCCTCCAACCGTCCCGAGGCGGAAGAAATCCTCCGCCTTCGCCTCGCCCTCATCGAAGAAAAGATGGGCGAGGTCGACGCGAAACTCCTCCTCATCGCCCGCATGCTGCGCGAGAGCTCGGCGCCTTCCATGATGCAGGCCACCGCTTCTCAATACAGCTAGACGCAACTAAACTTCCGAAAGGCCTACGCGGCCGCCGGTTCCGGCTCGGGCGCGTGGGCCTTTTCCTTTACCAGCTCCTGCGTCGGGTCGATCAGCGTGAACAGGAACGCGCTCAACAACAGCGCGCACGCCAACGGAATCAGCGGCTTGTTGTAGCTCCCGCCGAACCAGTTCACCATGTACCCGAACAGCACCGAACTCAGGAAGCTCCCCACCTGCCCGGCCATGTTCATCGAGCCGCTCACCGCGCCCGAATACTTCCGGCCCACGTCCATGCAAACCGCCCACGACACCGGCAGCATGCAGTCCATGCACCCGTAGCCCAGCGCCAGGAAGATCACCGCCAGCTCCTTGCTCTCCGCCTGCGACGTGCCCAGCATGAACAGCCCGCTCAACGCGAGCCCCGCCGAACCGATCGTCCGCCGGCCGATCTTCAACCCGTACTTCTTGCACAGGAAGTCGCTCGACAACCCGCCCAGCAGGTTCCCGCACGCCCCGAACAGGAACGGCAGCGTCGACCACAACTTCATCTCGTCTTCGGTGAACCCGCGCCCGCGCTGCAGATACGTGTGCAGCCAGCTCAGGTAGAAGTACGAGCCCCAGCAATACGTGTGATACATCGCCAGAATCATCCAGAAGTTCCGCGACTTCATCACCTCGCCCCACGGCAGCGAGACGTGCGCCGCCGCCACCTTCGGCGCCCCGATGTGCGCCAGCTCCTCTTCCGAAATCCCCTTCATGTCGCGCGGATTGTCCCGCGCGTACAACCACCACCACGCGCACCAAACCAGGCCCACCGCGCCGAAAATGTAGAACGTCGCGCGCCAGCCGTAGATCTGCTGGATCGGCACGACAAGGATCGGCGACAGCGCGCCGCCCAGCCGCGAGGCCATCCACGTGATGCCCACCGCCCGCGCCCGCTCCTGCGCCGGGAACCAGCGCGAGACGCTCGCCGAAATGTTCGGGTACGCGCCCGCCTCGCCCGCGCCGAAGAAGAACCGCGTCGCCAGCAGCACGATAAAGCTCGACGCCGCGCCCGTCATCGCCGTGAACGCCGACCACCACAGCACGATGCGCGTCAGAATGTTCCGCGGCCCGTACTTGTCGCCCCACACGCCCGCCGGAATCTCGAATGCCGCATACGAGATCGTGAACGCCCCGACCACCCAGCCCCACTGCTCGGGACTGATCTGCATCTCGTCCTGCATCCGCTTGCCCGCCACGCTGATGCAGACGCGGTCGAGGTACGTGATGATCGATAGCAGAAACAGCAGCGAAAGAATCCGGTAGCGATACGGCATAAGCCGCCTATTCTTTCACAGGTGATAGGATTCCTGCATGGTGCGCCTGCTGCTCGTCGCCGCCCTCTCCCTGCCCGCCGCCGATTGGCCGCGCTTCCGCGGTCCCAACGGGACCGGCTTCACCCCCGGCAACCCGCCCGCCGACTTCGGCCCCGCCCGCAACGTCGCCTGGCGCGTCCAGCCGCCCGCCGGGAAGTCGTCGCCCGTCCTCATCGGCGAACGGCTCTTCCTCACCGGCCACGACGGCGCCAATCTCATCACCGCCGCCTACGACGCCGCAACCGGACGCGAGCTCTGGCGCCGCTCCCTCGAACGCCGCCACGCCCACCGCCGCCACAAGCTCAACGACCCCGCCGCCCCCACCCCCGCCGCCGACGCCCGCCGCGTCGTCGTCTTCTTCCCCGAGTTCGGCCTCGCCAGCTACTCGCTCGACGGCCGCGAGGAATGGACCCACCCGCTCGATCCGCTCGCCTCCATGCAGGGCGTCGCCGCCTCCCCCGTCCTCGACGGCGACTCCGTCTTCCTCGCCGTCGATCAGGCCCGCGACTCGTTCCTGCTCGCCCTCGACGCCGACACCGGCAAGCCCCGCTGGCGCACGCCGCGCCCCGACGCCCCGGGCGGCGTCTACTCCTCGCCCGTCCTCTTCCGCGGCGGCCCCGAACCCGTCCTCGCCGTGCTCGGCGACATCGAGCTTTCCGCCTACTCGCCGCGCACCGGCGAACGCGTCTGGTGGGTCTCCGGCCTCCCGAGCCAGGCCAAGACCTCGCCCGCCGTCGACGGCGACCGCATCGTGCTCTCGGTGAACGCGATGGCCGAGGAGTCGCAGATCCCGGTCTGGGCCGCGCTCGCCGCGGCCGACGCCAACGGCAACGGGCGCATCGACCTCGACGAGGCCAAGGGCGTCCCGCGCGCCGTCTTCCCCACCGTCGACCGCAACCGCGACAACGCCGTCGGCAAGCCCGAATGGACCGCCTTCCGCGCCCAGGCGCTGCAGCCCTCGGCGACGCTCTCCATCCGCCCCGAAGGCCGCGGCGACATCACGAAGACCGCGGTCGAATGGCGCGCCCAGCGCGCCGTGCCCAACGTCCCTTCCCCGCTCGCCGCCGGCGGCCTCGTCTACACCGTGCGCAACGGCGGCGTCGCCGGCATCTACAACGCCGCGACCGGCACGGTGATGAAGGAGTTCCGCCTGCCCGACGCGCTCGGCGACTACTACGCCTCGCCCGTCGCCGCCGGCGGCCGGGTCTACTTCGCCAGCATGGAAGGCAAGATCACCGTGCTCGAGGCCGGCCCCGACGGCCGCGTCCTCGCCACCATTCCGATGGAGGAGGAGATCTTCGCCACCCCGGCCATCGCCGGTAACGCGCTCTACGTCCGCACGCAGCAGGCGCTCTACTGCTTCCGGCACCGGATCGGGATCAGCCGCGCCGGCAAGGACCAGGCGCAGGTCGCGGTGCCCGGCGTGGCGATTCCGCTCACCCGCGACGGCGCCGAATGGATCGGCGCGTTGCGTTTCCTGTACGTCACCAAAGACGCCGCCGGCCGCGAGCGCAAGCGCGAGACGGCGACGATGAACATCCGCATCGACGGCGAACGGCGGCGGCAACTGCTCGAGGAGACCGTGCGCGTGGCCTGCCCGATCGAGAAGGGCGCGGCGCTGCTGACGGTGACCGTCGAGGGGATCGGCACGGCGGAACTGCCGCTCGGCGAGCCCGACTTCCGCGCCGAGAGCGGGCTGGCGCTGGTGCCGTTCGAGACCACGGTCCCGCTGACGGCCGACGACATCGTGCTCTACGAGGACAAGACCCCGCGCCCGGCCTCGCTCTACGCGACGGGGCGGCTGGCGCCGCGGAGCATCCCGGTCGAGATCGCGCTGCTGTTCGACGCGAGCGGCAGCGTACGGATGGCCGGCGCTCTCGACCCGGACGTGATCCGGCGCGGGCTGCTCGACGAGTTCCCGAACGTCACGATCGGGATCTACGGCTTTCACGATGGCCTGGTCGAGTTCACCCGGCCCACGCGCGACGAGCGTCGGCTGCGGCAGGCAACCCGCGCGGTGACCGCGATGGGGACGGGCTCGACGCCGCTGTTTTCCAGCGTCATCTCGGCCATCCGCCAGTTCGACCTCACGCAGGCCGCGGTGCGGATTCTGGTGGTCTTCTCCGACGGCGTTTCGACGGTGGCCGGCGATGCCGAGCAATACCGCGCGGCGCTGGCGGCGGCGCGGCGCGCCGGGGTGATCGTCTATCCGGTTTCCCTCGCCCCGGGGTTCGCCGCGAGCGCGATGGCGATGCCGCGCATGCCGCGGGTGGCGCCGAACAGCGGACGGGGACAGGCGCTGGCGTCCGACCAGTTGGAGATGCGCAATTCGCAGGCCGACTTCGGGCGGCTGGCCGACACGGGCGGCCGGGCGCTCTCGCCGGCCTCGAACGCGGACGTGCTGCCGGCGGTGTTGCAGGAGCTGTCCAAGCGTCTGCGCGGCACCTACGTCGCGGGTTATCAGCCGGAGGCGGCCACGCCGGCGCGGACGCGCGAGGTCCGCGTGGAACTGCGCGACAAGGCGAAGGGCCGCCTGACCGGCGGGCGGCGCGTGGTGGTGCGGT
>CAYMTH010000155.1:0-7600 GCA_964393235.1 uncultured Solibacteraceae bacterium
CCGCCAGCGGGACGGATGCGGCCAGCGCCCGGTGCGGGAACAAGGCCCCGGCCGCGAGGGCCACAGCCGCGAGCGGGGTCACGTTCCAGAGCGGGCCGCCGTTCCATTCCGGCCGCCAGATCCGTCCGACGACGGCCACGGCCACGAGCACGAACCAGGCCGCTGCCATGACGAGGCCGCCGCGGCCCCGCAGGCTGCACCATCCCGTCGCTGTCGAGTTCGCGCCGCTGGCTGTGATCATCGTCATGGGCGGACGACCTCCGTGTCTTCGCCCGAGTCCAGTTCGGGGCCACGCGTCCCGACTCTAGGGAACGGCCAAACTGCCGATACACTAGCGGTTTTCACGCCCAGGGCAAGCGAAACCAGAGAAATCACCGTCATGCCCGCGGCATCCGCCCACCCCGCCACGCTGGCGATCGAGCACTCCGACGACGGCCTCGTGACGCTGTCGTTCGCGGTGCCCGACCACCGCCAGAACGTGCTCACGCCCGCCGTGCTGGCCGACCTGGCCGCCGCCCTCGACGACCTCGAGACACGCCCGCCGCGCCGCCGGCCGCGGGGGCTGCTGCTCCGCTCCGCGCGAGACGGATCCTTCTTCGCCGGCGCCGACGTGGCGCGGATCGACGCGGTCCGCAGTCTGCCCGAGGCGGAAATCGCCCGCCTGTGCGATGCCGGCAAGTCGCTGTTCGCCCGCCTGTCACGCCTGCCCTGGCCCTCCATCGCGGTCATCGACGGCGTGTGCCTGGGCGGCGGCCTGGAGATGGCCCTGGCCTGCGACCTGCGGGTGGCCACCGACGCCGAGCACACGCTGCTGGGCTTTCCCGAGGTGAAGCTTGGTCTCCTGCCCGGCTGGGGCGGCACGGTGCGGCTGACGCGGCTGATCGGCCCCGGCCTGGCGGTGGAACTCGCCGCGTCGGGCGAGAGCGTGGGCGGGGCCGCCGCGGCCCTTTTCGGCGAGGTTGCCGGAGCGCGGGAGGACGAGTTCTTCGGCGGCGCCGGGGACCTTGTAGGCGTCGGGGGCGTCGGCGACGGCGGAGTCGTGCCAGTAGACGGTGACGGGGGGCATGCCGCCGCGCTGGGGGAAGTCGAACTTGAGGACGGCGCGGGAGGGGAAGGTCCACTTGCTCTGGTTGACCTGGCTCAGCAGTTCGACGGAGGTGGGGGCGCCGAGCTGGAGGGCGAGGTGCACGGGGCCGAGGGCGTGGATGCCCCAGTTGCCGAGCTGGCCGGTGCCGAAGTCGAAGAAGCCGCGCCAGTTGTAGGGGACGTAATCGGGCGAGAAGGCGCGCATGTTGGCCGAGCCGAGCCAGAGGTCCCAATCGACGTTGGCGGGCACGGAGGCCTCGGCGGCGGGCTGCTGGAAGCCGGTGGGATGGGTGCCGGGACTGGAGGAGGCGTGGACCTCGGTGACGTCGCCGATGGCGCCGGACCAGATCATTTCGGCGGTGGTGCGGATGGCTTCGTGGGAGTAGCCCTGGTTGCCCATCTGCGTGGCCACCTTGTATTTCGCGGCGGCGGCGCGGAGGAGGCGGGCTTCCCATACGGTGCGCGTCAGCGGCTTTTCGACGTAGACATGCTTGCCGCGCTGCATGGCGTTGAGCGCGACGGTGGCGTGCATGTGGTCGGGAATGCCGACGGTGATGGCGTCGATGTTCTTGCCTTCCTTGTCGAGCATGACGCGGAAATCTTTGTACTTGGGCTGCTTGGAGAACTTCTGGAAGTTCGCGGCGGCGCGTTTCTCATCGACGTCGCAGAGGGCGACGATGTTTACGGTTTGGGCGGCCTGGTTGAGGATGACGCCGCCCTGGCCGCCGCAGCCGACGGCGGCGACGTTGAGCTTGTCGTAGAAGGGCTTGTAGCCCAGGGCGCGGAGCGAGGGAACCGAGCCGAAACCCGCGGCGGGCACGGCGCCGGCGAGGAGGGAACCGTAGAAGAAGTAGCGGCGCTTCATATCGATCGCAATCGTATCAAACGGGGAGATAATGATCCTGAATGAAACTTGATCAAACCGCACAAGGACTTTTTCCGATCGCGCCGACGCCGTTTTTGCCGGACGGGAGGATCGACTTCGACTCGATCGACGGGTTGACCGACTTCTACCTGCGCGCGGGGGCGACGGGGCTGACGGTGCTCGGGATCATGGGCGAGGCGCCGAAGCTGGAGCAGAGCGAGGCGATCGCGGTGGCGAAGCGGTTTATCGAGCGGGCGAAGGGGATTCCGGTGGTGGTGGGGGTGTCTTCGCCGGGGTTCGCGGCGATGGCGTCTTTGACGCGGGCGTCGATGGAGGCGGGCGCGGCGGGGGTGATGATCGCGCCGCCGCCGTCGCTGCGGACCGACGACCAGATCGTCACCTACTTCAAGCAGGCGGTGGAGGCGATCGGGCCGGACGTGCCGTGGGTGCTGCAGGACTATCCGCTGACGTTGACGGTGATCATGACGCCGGGGGTGATCCGGCGGATCATCACGGACAATCCGTCGTGCGTGATGCTGAAGCACGAGGACTGGCCGGGGCTGGAGAAGATCTCGACGCTGCGCGGGTACACGAAAGAGGGCTCGATGCGGGAGATCTCGATTCTGTGCGGGAACGGCGGGCTGTTTCTGGACTTCGAGATGGAACGGGGCGCAGATGGTGCCAATACGGGCTATGCCTTTCCAGAAATGCTGATCGACGTCGTCAATTTGATGGGCCAAGGCGAACGCGATGCCGCACATGATCTCTTTGACGCACATCTGCCTCTGTTGCGCTATGAGCAGCAGCAGGGCGTGGGGCTGGCGGTGCGGAAGTACGTGATGATGCGGCGGGGGATGATCGCGTCGGACGCGCAGCGGAAGCCGGGGGCGGGGTTGACGGCGGCGGCGAAGGCGGAAGTGGAGTATCTGCTGGGGCGGGTGGGGAAGGTGGATCCGCGGGCGCGGCTCTAGGGATAAATGGATCGGGGACACCCTGAAGGGTGTCCCCGACCTGCTTTTCGGCTGTTCCTTCTGATTAGAAGTACAGCTTGAGCGCCAACTGCAGGCGGCGCGGGGTGTTGACCTGGTTCTGCCACGTGCCGAAGTTGGGATCCTGGATGGTCTGCGCGCCACCGGACGGGCCCCACTGGGTGCGGTTGAACAGGTTGAAGGCTTCGGCGCGGAACTGGGCGTAGACCCGTTCGGTGCCGAGGTTGAACCGCTTCTGCATGCTGATGTTTTCGTTCAGGTTGGGCAGGAAGCGGAAGTTGGGGTTGAAGCGCGTCATGTTGCCGAAACGGTCGGTGGGCTGAGCCGGGAAGGCCGAGGCGTTGATGAAGCGGTCGCGGAACGGATCGAAGCGATCGCCGGCGTAGGTGGCGCGCCAGTTGTCGTAGGTGGTAATCGTCGGGCGGTTGGCGCCGGCGAAGATGGGGAAGCTGACGGTGGTGCCGATGTTGATGGGCGTACCGGAGCTGTAGGTATGCACGGCGCCGAAGGACCAGCCGCCGAGGACGCCATCGACGATACCGCCCTGGGCGAGCCACTTGCGGCCCTTGCCGAACGGCAGGTCATACACGTAGCTGAGCTTCAGGTTGTGGGTGACGTCGAGCTGGCCGATGGAGTATTCCAGGCGGCGGTTGTAGTGATCCATGGCGGAGCCGCCGACCCAGGCGGAATCGGCGTCGGTGAGGATCTTCGAGAAGACGTAGGAGCCGAGGAAGGTCATGCCGTTGGAGTAGCGCTTTTCGAGGCGCGTAACCAGGGCGTGGTACTTCGAGTTGCCGGAACGGTCGCCGACGCCGCCCGCGGTGTCGATGGTCGAGAACTGCGGGAAGGGGCGGAGGGCCCAGGCGACCGACAGGTTCTGGCGGAAGCTGGGGAAGGGCAGGCCGATGCCGGCGGCGCGGGCCGCGGCGGAGGTGATGGAGGAGTTGAGCAACGCGCGGCCTTCGTTGGTGAACGGGCTGAGGCCGGCCGGGAGGTTGCGGTAGTCGAGCTGGTTGTAGTTGAGCAGGCCGGCCTGCAGGTGGGTGCCGCGGACGTAGTTCCAGCCGATTTCGGTGACGAAGTCCTTGGAGAGCTGGCGCTGCACATTGAGGGTGTAGCTCAGGTTCTCGGGAGCGCGGGAGACTTCGTTGCCCTGCCACCAGGGCTGGCTGTTGTAATTATTGAAGTCCGGGGTGAGGAACGGCGGTTTCGGCCAGGCGGGGAAGCCCTGGGCCATGTTGAAGGCGGGGCGGAAGCCCTGCGGGTCGATGGCCGGGGCGTCGAAGATCTGGACGAAGCCCTGGAAGTGGGTGGAACCGCCGACGGCGCGGACGACGGCGAAGGTGCGGGCCGCGCCGGCGCGGATGACGGTCTTATCGTTCAGCGCGTAGGCGAACGAGATGCGGGGGCCGTAGCCGCCCTTCCAGGAGTCGGTGAGGCTGCGGCGGCCTTCGCGGCCTTCGCCGAAGCCGGCGAAGACGAGCGCGCCGGGGCGGCCGTTGGCGCCGGGGTTGGGGCGGGTGGGACTGAAGTCGGAGAACTGGTCGTTGGCGGCGTAGGGCGCCAGGTTCAAGTCATAGCGCAGGCCGTAGTTGATGGTCAGCTTGCGGTTGACGCGCCAGTCATCCTGGAAGTACATGCCGAGGTAGGGGTAGCGCTGCGGGATGTAGCGCGGGGTGTGGATGTTGCCGCCGACGGCGCCGCCGAGGAGGAAGGAGGCGAAGCCGGAGCCGGTGAGGTTGGCGAGGTCGCCGATCTGGCCGGTGACGCGGCGGTTGAAGGAGGCCTGGCCCTGGATGTTCTGCTGACCGAAGCCGTTGTACTGCACCATTTCGTAGAGGCCGCCCGCCTTGAAGGTGTGGTTGCCGCGGACCATGGTGATGTCGTCGTTGAAGGAGTAGGTATTGTTTTCCGAACCGTTATCGGACGGACCGCCCCAGGAGGTGAAGTCGCCGAAGGAGATGTTCAGGAGGTTGTTGGAGCAATCGGGGACGTTGGGAAGGCAGACGACCGACTTCCAGTCCTTGGCGCCGACGGCGAGGGCGCGGTTGATTTCCTTCCAGTCGTTGCCGCCCGCGTAGAAGCGGTTGAGGGTATTGGGGCTGATGGTCCAGTCCCAGGAGAGGCGGTACTGACGGGAGAGGGTGTTGTTGTAGTTGTTGCCGTTGAGGAAGCCGGGGAGACCGACGGGGCCGGCGGCGCCGGGGGTGGTGGCGCGGGTGTTGCGGCCGAAGAAGCCGGAGAGGCGGTGCTTCTCGTTGATCATGTGATCGCCGCGGAAGCTGAGCTTGTTGAACGGCTGGAGGCCGGTGCCGGCCTGGATGAAGTTGTTGCGGACGTAGGCGGAGGTGCCGGGGGTGGCGCCGGTGTTGGGCAGCGCGGTCTGGCCGATTTCCAGCATGGCGCGGGAGATGGCGTCAAAGCGGGCGGAGGGCACCTGGTTGTTCGGGAAGGCATCGCGGACTTCGACGCCGTTCACGAGGCGGGTGGTGCTGGGGTCGTAGATGGGGATCTGCCGGTTGTTCTGGTCGACCCAGTTGCGGAAGTCGCCCTGGTAGAACTCGCGGGGGGCGACGGAGAGGAAGGAGGGGTTGGCGCCTTCGCGGTTGCGGAAGCCTTCATAGGCGACGAAGAAGAAGGTCTTGTCCTTGCCGTTGTAGAGCTTGGGGAGGACGACGGGGCCGCCGAAGGTGAAGCCGAAGTCGTGCTGCTTCAGGACGGGGCGGGAGCGGCCGGCGCGGTTGGAGGCGAAGAAGTTGGCGTCGAGTTTCTCGTTGCGGAGGAACTCGAAGGCGTTGCCGTGGAATTCGTTGGTGCCGCCTTTGGAGACGAAGGACATGATGCCGCCCTGGGCGCGGCCGTATTCGGCCTTGAACCCGTTGGAGTCGACGGCGAATTCGGCGACGGCGTCGAGGGGCGGGGTGTTGAGGGCGGCCCAGGAGGTCTGGAGGGCGCGGCCGGTGGTGGCGGTGACGCCGTCGAGGGTCATGCCGTAGGAAGCGGCCTGGCCGCCGCCGATGGCGAAGTTGTTATCGCCATTGTTCGGAGCTTTGGCTTCGGGGGCGAGGAGGGCGAGGTCGAAGGGGCTGCGCATGTTGCCGGAGACGACGAGGGGCAGCGAGTCGACGAGCTTGTTTTCGACGGCGGTCTGGGTTTTGGCGGATTCGAGCTGAATCTGCGCGCCCTGGCTGGAGACTTCGACGGTCTGGGTCTGGGCGCCGACTTCGAGGGTCGAATCGACGCGGACCGAAGAGGAGGCGTTGACGACGATGTTGGTCGTGACGGCGGCCTTGAACCCTTTGCTTTCCACGCGGACGGTGTAGTTGCCGATGGGGAGGGAGGGGAGGGTGTAGTCACCGGTGGCGGTGGTGACGGTTTCGAATCTGGTGTTGGTGTCGGTTTTGGTGGCGACGATCTGCGCGCCGGCGATGGAGGCGCCGGAAGGGTCCTTGATAGTACCGGTAATGAGGCCGCGGTCCTGCTGGGCGAGACAGAGCGTTGAGGCGAGTGCCAGCGTGGGCGCAAGCCGCATCAGTAATCGTGAAATTTGAGACATAAAACCTCTGGCGAAGTATCGTATCAAAGTGCGGGGGTGGTACATCGCGGGCTGTCGATTTGTTACGTCCGCCCTACTTGAAATGGCGAATCCGCCGATGGTAGCCTTATGGCACGTGGATTGATTTAGGCATAGGCTTCGCGCCGAACCGAGCTACTTGCAACCACGGTAAAAAGTGCTAAACGCGAATCGGGCTTCTCAGGAACGGCCTGCAGTGACTCCCCTGAAACCGGTTTGCCGTGTAACCAGGAGAGGATCATGTCGACTGTTTTGGCTTCCCGGGAAGAAGGGGAATTGTACTCGGTGCGGTTGTGCGTGGAATCGCGGCACCTGGAGGACGTATTGGAGGCGCTGGCGGACCTGCCATTTCCGGTGAATCCGGACCTGTGGCACGCGGGGCTTTTCAGTTACGTCGAGTTTCCGGCGTTCGCGAACCGGCTGGAAACGGTAAACGCCGCGCTCGCGCCGTTTGAATTGACGGCGGAGACGCGGCGGATGTACGACGCGATCCGGAGCTAGAGCGTCGGGAGGGTAACGGCGTTGGAGACGCGGCCGTTGGACTCGACGCGGAGGGGCGTATCGTCGCCGGAGGGGACGCCTTCGGGGACGACGAAGTTGATCTGGTCGAGCCCGGCGAAACCGGGGGCGCGGCCGGCGTAGAGGACCTGTGCTTCGCGGTTGCCGAGGAAGAGCTTCGGGGTGAGCTTCGCCCACTGGAGGCCGTCGCGGGTTTCGGTAGCGCCGAGGCCGGTGAGGTAGAGGCTGACGACGTCGCCGGCGCGGACCTTGGACGCGGTATTGATGATGACGCCGGAGATGGCGTTCAGCGCCGAGGCGAGGCCGGTACCGGTGCCGGTCTGGGTGAAGACGGCGGGGACGGCTGGCTCGACGAGGATGTTAAGCGAACTGGAGCCGGCGGCGCTCTTGACGGTGAGGGTGAGGAGGCCGGAGGCGTCTTCGGGGAGGATGGCGTTGATCTGGGTGGGCCCGGCGAACTGGAGGCCGAGCGCGGTGGAGCCGCTGAGGAGTTGGGCGCCGGCGAGGGTGGTGGGGAGCGGGAGGGCCTGGGCGGCGGCGGACTCGGCGGTCATGGTGGCGCCGTAG
>CAYMTH010000155.1:7610-9314 GCA_964393235.1 uncultured Solibacteraceae bacterium
GGGGGGGACAGGCCGGGGGGGAGGGTGGGGGGGGGGACGGGGCCGGCGGCGGGGAGGACGGCGGCGGCGCGGGGACCGGGCTTGACGGTGACGACGCTATAGAGGCCGGCGGTGACGGTCTGGTTCTGCGCGGTGGGGCCGGCGGCGGTGGTGACGGTGAGGTTCTGCGCGCCGGCGGCGATGGATTCGGCGTAGTGGAAATCGGACACCTTGGCGAGCTGGGTGGCGCCGGCGGTGATGTTGGTGACGCCGGGGAGGAAGGCATCGTCTTTATCGCGGGCAACGACGAGGAGGCCGCCGCGGGTGCCGGCGTTCGGGTCGGCATCGAGGGCGGTGCCGAGGGTACGCCACTCTTCGGTGCCGCCGAGGAAGGAGCGGATCATGCGCCAGGAGAGATGGTCATCGGAGTTGACGTTGGCGATGTAGGGAGGGCGGGCGCAGGCGGAGGCGACGAGGGCGAGGGCGCCGACGTCGGTGTGGCAGTAGGGGACGGTGCGGGTGCGGGCGGGGTCGGCGGCGAAGGAGAGAGAGGCGGAGGGGACGGGGATGAGGCCGTCGGTGCCGCCGGTGACGGAGCCGGCGACGGAGAGGGCGTCGATGCCGCGGAGGTCGTCGCCGCCCTGGTTCCAGGTGGCGAGGTCGAAGATGAAGCGGGAGCCGGGGACGATCTGGCGGACCTGGGGGTCGGAGCCGCCGAAGGCGAGGAGGGTGGAGGCGAGGCCGGGGCCGAAGTGGGGGGTGGCGAGGAAGACGGCTTTACGGACTTTGTGGTTGGCGGGGGGGCGGAAGGAGCCGGGGGTGGTCTGTTTGCCGGAGAGGTAGGTGCGGAGGATGAGGCCGCCCATGGAGTGGGCGACGACGTCGACCTGGGGGGCGTTGACGGCGGCGATGCGCTCGCCGAGGGCGGCGGCGATGTTTTCGAGAGACGGGCGCGTGGCGCCGGCGGGGGCGGGGACGGAGCAGTTATTGAAGAAGATCACTTCGCGGCCGAGGTCGCGGAGGCGCTGGGGGAGCTGGCCAAAGGTGGACTCGGCGGTGACGGTTTCGCAGGGCGGGGCCTGGTAGCCATTGAGGAGAACGACGGGCTGGGAGAAGGCGGGGAGGGCTAGCAATAAAGGCAACAAACAGCGCATGCGCCTATTGAAACACGAAGGCCGCCCGGGAGGGGCGGCCTGTGAATTTTTCGAAAGAAAAAGGGGGTATTAGGGACGGCCGACGTTTTCGGCCTGCAAGCCCTTGGGCCCGGTCTTGACCTCGAACTCTACCTCCGCGCCCTCGTCGAGGGTCTTGTAGCCATTCATCTGAATGGCGGAAAAGTGGACGAAAACGTCCTCACCACTGGCACGCTGGATGAAGCCGTAGCCCTTCGCAGCGTTGAACCATTTCACGACACCTTTTTCTCTCACTACCGATCTCCTAATGCTGATCACCTTCCGCTCCACATGGCCGTAAGGGGGTAAAACCTTCGACTGGGTGGGGGTATATGCGGATGGCTTGTTGCTCCGGGTATTCTCTCAGAGACGCTGGCTGAAGGCAAATTTTTTTTGGCGGCGCTGTAACTTTTTCAGGCCAGCATTTTCTTGACGACTTCGCCGTGGATGTCGGTGAGGCGGAATTCGCGGCCCATGAAGCGGTAGGTGAGGCGGGTGTGATCGAAGCCCAGCAGGTGGAGGATGGTGGCCTGGAGGTCGTGGACGTGGACCT
>CAYMTH010000156.1:0-9257 GCA_964393235.1 uncultured Solibacteraceae bacterium
GGCGCGACGGGGGCGTTGAGTTCGTAGCTGGCGCTGGAAACGACCACGACGGCGGGAAGGGAGGGCGAAATGGTGGCGCGGGCGTTGCAGTTGGGATCGATGGCCGGCGGATTGGGCGAGAGCGGGGGACGGTTGCCGAGATAGCCCGACGGGGAAGCGCCGGTGAGGAAGTTCCAGAGCAGATCGTAGTACGACAGGCCGGGGGCGATGCGTTTGCCGAGGAAGCCGTCGTTGTCGCTCCAGGCGACGTGGACGCGGCAGTTACGGGAGACTGCGGCGGCGTGGGGGACCTTGGAAAGATCGGTCAGCTGGTCGTGGAGGCCGGCGGCGATCTCGGCGTCGGTTCTGTCGAAGCCGTTTTCCTGGTAGGCGTTGATGAGGAGCTGATCCTGGATGTCCTGGAGCTGGAAGAAGGGCGTGGAGATGTGGTTGAGGGTGAGGTAGCCGCTGTCGGCGCAGAGGTAGGGGGCGGCGGGGTGGGCGGCGAGGCAGGAGTCGTCGAGCTGGGAGTTGCGCTGTTCGACGTGGATCGTGTTGAAGCGTTCGGTCTTGCTGGCGAAGATGGGGTCGCGGGGGTCGCCGGCGGGGAAGCCCTGTTTGCCGTTGAGGTCAGGGTCGAAGGTGGCTTCAAAGTGGCCGCGGACGCGGACGGCGGGGTTGGCGGCGCGGAGGCGGGCGGCGACGCGGTCGAGGTGCGCCCGGGCACCGTTGGCGCCGGCGGAATCGCCGGAGAATAGGACGTCGGTGGCGGCGGTGAGGCGGGGGAGGCCGGGGACGCCGCGTTCGAGGAGGTCGAGGACGGCGTTGACGATGGTGGCTCCCTGGAAGTGGAGGGAGAAGGCTTTGGAGGGGTCGGATTCGGCGCGGAAGACAACGTTGGACTTGCGGCCCTGCCACTGGTCGGAGCTGCAGTATTTGACGAGGACGAGGTTGCGGTCGGCGATGCGGTTGGCGGCGCTGCGGTTGAGGAGGCCGTCGGGGGAGCGGAAGTCGCCGTCGAAGTTGGAGGTCATGAGGGTGCCTTCCCACTGGCCGATGCCGCACCAGCGGGCGGCGCACTCTTCGTAGGAGGAGCAACTGGAGCCGCCGAGGAGGTGGATGACCCAGCGGTTGGCGGAGGGGCCGTTTGGTTCGGAGGCGCCTTCGCGGGCGGGGCGGACGTAGATGAGGGGGGAGGAGCCGTCGTTGCAGACGGCGTTGGGGGCGTCGATGGTGATCTTGCGGAGGTCGCCGGAGGAGGGGTTGGCGCGGGTGTAGGGTTGGGCGCCGGAGGGGGTTTGGGGACATTTGAGGACGTCCTTGATGTTGGGGACGGGCTGGGCGGCGAGGGGGAGGAAGAGGAGGATCGGGAGGATACGGGGCATGTCGACTGTTATTCGCAGAATGGGGGGGCGGAGTATCATCAATCAGAAATGCGGGGTGCGCGATGGAGTATCGGATCCGTGGTTGTTGCTGTCGGTGTGCTTGCGGGTTGCGGACGGACGCGCGAGCTCGAACGGCTTTCGACGGCCCCCGGCGCCGGGCGGTCGGTGTCGGTGTTCCTGGAGTACGGCTCGAAGTTCTTTGACGCGGAACTTCTGCTGGAAGTCGCGGACGGCGGCACACGGATCGTGCTGCGCCGCGACGACATCGCCCGCGTGACGACGGTGCACGCGAAGGACGAATTGTATGAGCTGGGTGTCTGCGGGGCGGAGATCGCGTGGGCCGGCCGCGATGTGGCGGCGATCTTTGTGAAGAACTGCCTGGGGAGAAGCACGTTCGTGGCGTATGACTTCCGGCAGCGGCGGCTGGCGCCCGGGGACCCGTATGCGGATTCCATGCGCGCGGCGATCCGGGAGCGGTACCGGCAGGAGATGGGGACGTACGACGGCGATCCGCTGGAGTGGGCGCGCGGACCGCGGATGGACGACGCTTACCGGGGGCGGAAAGTGGGGAACGGGCGGTTGCCGGGCGATCCGTGAGGGCCCGGAAGCCGGCGGAATTGCACGGGGTATGATCGGGGGGATGCGCTTTCTCGGTTTGGCTTTCCTGGCTTTGTTCCCACTGTGGGCGGACGGGTTTGTGGCGCGGCCGGACGGGGCGCGGATCGCCTACGGGGAGCGGCCGGGGAAAGGGCCGGCGCTGGTGCTGATTCCGGGGAGTTGGGGGGACCGGCACGTGTTCGACCGGTTCGTAGCGGCGCTGCCGGGGGATTTGCGGGTGATCACCGTCGAGCTGCGCGGGCACGGGCAGAGCCGGCCGGCGGCGGCGGCGCCGACGATGGAAGGGCTGGCCGACGACGTGTTGGCGGTAGTGGACCGGGTGATCGGGCGGGAGACGCGGTTTTATGTGGGCGGGCACTCGATCGGGGGAATGCTGACGATCGAGATCGCGGGGCGGCGGCCGGGGCAGGTGGCGGGCGCGATTCCGATGGAGGGGTGGGCGCATTACAAAGTGCAGGCGGAGGCGTTCGCGGGGGCGCCGTCGCGGCGGAGCCCGGCACGGGACAAGGCGCCGATGACGGAGGCGGAGAAGAAGGCGTTCGGGAACGTGTGGCGGACGTGGGACGGGGAGGGGATATTGGCGCGGACGCCGGTGCCGTTCTTGCAGGTCTGGGGGGACCGGGGGATGGCGCGGCCGTCGCGGCGGCTGTTGCGGATTCCGGAGAAGGACTCGATGGAGGTGGTGTGGATGGCGGGGGCGTCGCACTCGCTGCTGGTGGAGTGCCCGGAGGCGGTGGCGCGGGAGACGGCGGCGTTTATCGAGCGGATGGAGAAGTCGCACATGTTCGCGGCGGGGAATGGCGGCGGGACGGTGGCGGCGGAGGTGTTTTCGATTTTCCGGGCACGGGAGGGGACGAACGGGTTCAACATGCATCCGTACGTGGCGCGGTACGGGGGGAAGTTCTGGGCGATCTGGTCGACGAATCGGGTGCGGGATTTGCAGGCGGGGCAGTATGTGAAGTACGCGACGAGCGTGGACGGGGTGCGGTGGGTGGACGGCGGGGCGGTGACGCCGAGCGAGGAGGCGACGAATCACCGGTATTTCGCGCGGGGTTTGTGGGTGCGGGGCGGGGAACTGTGGGCGCTGGCGGCGCGGGACGAGGCGGTGCGGCCGTTGTTCGGGCCGGGGCTGGAGTTGCGCGGGTACCGCTGGACGGGGAAGCGGTGGGAGGGGCCGGTGACGGTGGCGGCGGACACGATCAACAATTTCGCGCCGGAGCGGGTGGCGGGGGGCGATTGGATGATGGCGCGGCGGGATCACCGGATGGCGATTTCGATGATGACGGGGGACGTGGGGCGGTGGCGGAAGGTGGAGATCGCCGGGGCGAAGGGTTTGGACGAGCCGGTGTGGTGGGCGCTGCCGGACGGGACGTTGACGGCGGCGTTCCGGGACGGGCGGCGGTCGCGGCGGTTGTACCGGTCGTTCAGTTTCGACGGGGGGAAGACGTGGTCGGAACCGGCGAAGACGGATTTTCCGGATGCGATGGCGAAGTTTAACGTGTTGCGGCTGAAGAGCGGGCTGTATGTGATGGCGTCGAATCCGAATCCGTCGGGAAGGCGGATTCCGTTGAGTTTGTCGGTGTCGCGGGACGGGCGGATTTTTTCGGGGCAGGCGGTGCTGCGGGGGGCGGAGACGGTTTACCGGTAGGCGGGGAAGGAACAGGGGTATGCGGGGTATCACTATCCGCAGTTGTTGGAGCATGGAGGGTATTTGTGGGTGATCCATGCGGAGCACATGGAGGATATCGTGATTGCGCGGGTGCGGCTGGGGGAGTTGGAGCGATTGGGGCGGGGGAATCCGTAAGACGGGGTCGGGGAAATCTGGCTTCCAGGTACTGTGGAAAAGCTGTGGAAATGTGTGGTGGGCGGGGCGGGGGCGGCTTACGGCACGGCGACTGGGAGGGCTTGTACTTCCCTGAGTTTTCGCGGTATCCGCGAGGGGCCGGAAAATTCCGTAAAGCGTGGTCGGAAAAATCTGGCTTCCAGGTAGTGTGGAAAAGGTGTGGAAAAGTTAGTGGGCGAGGGGGCCGTAGAGGTCGGGGCGGCGGAAACGAAACGTGTACTCGGGTTCGGCACGCGCCGCGCGCAGGTCGTCGGCCGAGAGTTCGTAAATCAAGAGATTGCCGCCTTCGGATTGCTCCGCAAGCACTTCGCCACGGGGGCCGACAACCAGCGCGCCGCCGGGAAATGTCTGCTCGACGCCGGCTGCTTTGACATGGCCGACGTAGTTTGCCGCCAGGCCGAAGACTCCGTTTTCTTGACAGCGGGCACGCACCGCCGGCGCCGCCCAGGCGGACCAGCCGGCCGCCGTGACCGGCGGCGGATCCGCCGCAAAGGGAAATAAGACCAGTTCGACGTTCTGCACCGCGAGAAGACGCGTCGATTCCGGGAGAAGCGCGTCAAAACAGATGTTCACGCCGATGCGGCCCAGCGGCGTTTCCACAACCTGCGGGGCCGGGCCGCCATTGTAGAAAGGCATTTCGAACATCGGCACGTGCATCTTGCGCCAGTAGCCCACCAAGCCCTGCGGGCCGACCAGGATCTGCGTGTTGTACAGCACGTTGCCGGCGTCTTCCAGCATGCCGGCCGAGATGTAAATGCCGATCTGCTGGGCCATCATCGTCAGCGTCTTGACGGCCGAGCCATCGAGCCGTTCGGCCGTGGAACGGGCAAACTGCAGCGCCTCCCGGAGCCACGCGGCGTGGTTGCCCTCGGGGTGGTTGGGGAGAAAGCCGGTGAGGGAGAGTTCGGGGAACAGGACGAGCTTGGCGTGGGCGTTGGCGCCGCGGTCGGCGAGGTGGACGATGTGCTCGATGTTACGGGTGGTGGCGCCGGGTTGGGAGGGAGAGTTGGCGGCGGCGAGGGTCAGTTTCTCGGTCACGATCCCATTGTCGCGCGGACAGTGGCGGCCATGCGGTCCATGGTGACCCATTCGCGGCCGGATTCGGCAATGACGGCGAGGCTTTCGCGCAGGCGGCGGGTCTTTTCCTCGCGGGACCCGGCGGCGCGTTCGAGGTGCATCTTTTCGGAGCCGTCGAAGTCTTCGTCGCAGGTAAGGTCGGCCGGGTGGACGACGTAATAGAAGAAGCGGCGGGCCTTGAGGGCGTCGCGGAGGAGCTGGAAGTGGCGGTCCCAGCCGAGCAGGAAGCCGGTGGTATGCCAGACGGCGAGTCCGAGGGGGCCGGGCGTGGTGGGAACGGGGAGTGTGACGATGCCCTGGCGGAGGTGCGGTTCGCGCGAGCTGGTGAGCGGCTCGAACCAGTCGCGGCGGTTGAGGACGCGGCGGAACTTTTCGGCGTGGCCGAGGTGGTTGAGGGCGTTCTTGACGACGAAGGGGTAATAGAGCAGCGACGGGAAGAGGCTCATGTCGTAGGTGTAGCCGAGCTCGGCAAGGAGGGACATGAGGCGGTTGGAGTACGACCAGGCGGGTGCGACGAAGCCGCGCGGGGTGACACCGGCGGCATCGACCAGACGGGCGTGGGTGCGGACGATCTCGTCACGCATTTCGTCCGGGGGGAGGGCGCCGAGATCCGTATGGTGGTTCCAGGTGTGGTTGCCGATTTCGTGGCCCGCGGCGCCGAGTTCGCGCAGACGGCGGCAGGCAACGGGGTCCTCAAGGTCGCGGCCGATGGCGTAGAGGGAGTAGGGGAACGAGAATTCACGGCCGAGTTCGAGGAACCGGTCGAGGACCTGGCGGTAGGTCGGGTCCGTGTAGCCCGGCGGATAGCCGGCGGCCTGAGCCATGGAGTCCAGATGGAGCGCCACGGCGCAATATCCCGTCGATACACCCATATTGGCTGTATCGACGGGGCGGGGGGTAAGCTTTAGGCGACCGAGACGAGTTCGGGCCGGCGGGCCGGGGCATCCGCAGTGAGGTCGAAGCCGATGCGGCGGGCGGTGTCGTTGGCGATGCCGACCATGGTATTCCACGAGTTGACGTTGGGATAGGACTGGGCGGTGGTGGCGAGATAGAGCCGGGAACCGCCGCAGCGCATGCGGGGCTTGGTTTCGGCGTAGCCGAGGGGCCAGACGGGCTCGACGAAGGGAGCGCGGAAGACGTGGATGTCTTCGACCCAGTCGGGCTGGAACTTGGTGTTAAAGGCGCGCATGGCCTTCATGGCCTGGAAGCGGATGTCGCCGTCGACCTGGCGGAAGGCGTCGGAATCGGCCTGGCAGTAGTTAAGGAGGTAGACGAGATGCCGGCCGCCGGTCTGGGAGGCGGGGACGACGTGGGTGGTTTCGACGAGGCCCTGGAAGGGGAAGCCGCGCTGGACGATGGCGTTCCAGTAGTAGGGTTGGAGGCGCTGCTTGAGGATGGCGACGGCGTTGACGACGCCCTGGTAGGGGACTTCCAGGCGGGGCAGTTCGCCGGCGAGCGGGCCGCGGACGGCGGCGCGGAGGAGGGGGAGGGGGATGGTGGACAGGGCGGAGTCGAAGGACTCCCAGCAGCCTTCGGCCTGGATCTGGATGGAGTGGGGGGCTTCCTGGATGGCGTAGATGGGGGTGCGGAGGCGGATTTCACCGCCGAGGGCGCGGATGGCGGAGCGAAGGGTTTCGACGATGCGGCGGTAGCCGCCTTCGACGTAGCCTTTGACTTCTTTTGCGGCGCCTTTTTCGCGGCGCATGCGGGTCCAGAACCAGTAGGCGGGGACGTTTTCGAACATTTCGCCGAACTTGGCGGTGAGGAGGGGGCGCCAGAGGTTTTCGAAGACTTCGGCGCCGAAGAGATCGCGCAGCCAGTCGGCGACGGAGATGTGGTCGAGGCCCTTGGGGTCGTTGCAGAACTTGGCGATATAGGCGGCGCCGGCGGCGGTGCGGAGGCGGGCGGGGAGGGAGAGTCCGCCGAAGGTGAGGACGTCGAGGGGGGTATTGAAGGGGTAGACCTTGGAGCCGTAGAGGAAACCCATTTTGGTTTCGGTCCACTGGACGGAGGACGCAAGGTGGAGTTCGTCGAGGAGGGCGAGGAGGTTCTCGTCGGTATTGACCATGACGTGATAGAACTGCTCCATCACGTGGCCTTCGTGGGTAAAGGTGGCGCCGAGGCCGCCGAGTTCGGCGGAGGCCTCGCAGAGGGTGACGCGGTGGCCCTGCTTGAGGAGGCGGTAGGCGCTGACGAGGCCGGAGATGCCGCCGCCGAGGACGGCGATGCGGTGGGGGGCTTTGGTGGTCATGGCAGGTTCCTTACTCTTCGATCACGAACCGGCCGGAGGCGAGCTTGGCGTCGGCCCACATGGTAAAGGTGGTCCATCCGGCGAGGCGCATCAGGGAGAGATGGGACTGGATGGACTGGAAGATATTGATCTTGGATTCGCCGAACTGGCGGCGATTGACGGGCATGGGGAGTTCCCTGACGCGGAAGCGGAGGAACATCGCGCGGACCAGGATTTCGGCGACGGCGGAGAAGCCGTTGGACTCGAACCGCACCTCGTTGATGACCTCGCGGCGGTAGGCGCGGTGCATGGGGGTGAAGCTGTGGACTTCGTTGCCGAGGATGGTGCGATAGACCCACGAGGCGCCCTGGGAGAGGAGCTTTCGGACCGGGTGGACGGAGCCTTCGGCGCTTTCCGGATGCCACGGCGAGGCGGTGACGATGTCGGCGCCTTCGTAGAGCATTTCGATCATGCGGGGCAGGGTTTCCGGCGAGAAGGTGCAGTCGCTGTCCATCGTGCAGACGATGGGGCCGAGGGCGTTTTCAAAGCCGGTGCGGATGGCGGCGCCGAGGCCACGATTGACGGCATGGTGGATGACGCGGACCCAGTTGTGCTGGCGGGCAAGGCGGTTAAGGGCTTCGCGGGTGCCGTCTTTGGAACCGTCATTGATGAAGAGAACTTCCCAGCCGGCCATCTGGCCGGCATCGTGCATAGCGCTGAGGCGCCCCATCAGGTGGGGCAGGCCTTCGAGTTCGTTGTAACAAGGGATGATCAAAGTGACTAGGCTGCCGGGCATTGCGATCTCCGAGATGGCTTGGTGACAAGTTCATTCTCGGGATCAGACATGCGGGTTTTTCCCGATCAACGGTACTGACGGGCGGTCACATTTTTCATGTTTACCCCTAGGACGAAGGGTTAGCCGAAAGTACTATTCGGGGGTTCCAGCCTGGTTCGGGGACCAGAGGGTCTCGGACTGGCGAAGCAGGAGAGAGGCCAGGCGGCTCCAGACGAAGAGGGCGTCGGAGAGGCGGTTGAGGTAGGCGACGGCCTCGGGGGCGAGCGGTTCGTGGGCGGCGAGCGTTACGGTGCGGCGCTCGGCGCGGCGGCAGATGGTGCGGCAGAGGTGGAGTTCGGCGTTGAGGCGGCAGCCGCCCGGGAGCACGAAACTGGTGAGCGGGGCGAGGAGAGAGTTGGCTTCGTCGATCTCGGCTTCGAGGCGGGCGACCTCGGCGGGCGTGACGACGGGCTGGCCGGCACGGAGATCCTCGGCACGGGTGGCGAGGAGGGAGCCGAGGTTGAACAGTTCGTGCTGGACGCGGGTGAGGCGGGCGGCAAGGAGGCGGATGGAGGGAGGGGCGTCGGGGATGGAGGAGAGGGCGAGGCCGATGGCCGCGTTGAGCTCGTCGACGGCGCCGTAGGCCTCGATGCGGATGTGGTCCTTGGGGACGCGCTGCCCGCCGACGAGGCCGGTGAGCCCTTCGTCCCCGGTGCGGGTGTAGATCTTGGAGAGGGTGATGTTGGGCTCGTGAAAGCGGGGGTCGCTGCTCATGTTGGTGTACTTAGCGAATATAGTAGGATGCCGGGCGACGCGTTGCTGCTTGTTTTTTCGGCGGCGTGTATTCATGCGACTTGGAACCTGCTGGCGAAGAAGGTGCGCGGCGGGATGGAAGTGGTGTGGCTGTACTCGCTGGTGGGGACGTTGGTGTACGGGCCGTGGGCGTTGGCGGAGTATGCGGCGGAATGGGGGCGGCTGGGGTGGCGGGAAGCCGGCGATTTACGGGGAGCGGCCGTCGGCGGCGGCGTGGACGGGGATCGCGATGATGGGCGGCGGGGTGCTGTTTTTTCTGGGGGGCGGGGCGGGCGTAGGGGTGGCGGCGACATGGGGAATGGCGACGGGAATGCTGATCGGGACGTACAGTTTGTGGGACAAGTTCGCGGTGTCGGCGCTGCGGCTGCCGCCGGTGATGATGGAGTGGACGACCGATGTCTCGCGGGCGCTGGTGCTGGCGCCGTTGGCGCTGCGGCGCTGGGACGAGACGCGGCGGGTGGCGCGGGAGGAGTGGTGGCGGCTGGGACTGAGCGGGGCGATGAACCCGCTCAGCTGCATCCTGGTGCTGACGGCGTT
>CAYMTH010000157.1:0-8302 GCA_964393235.1 uncultured Solibacteraceae bacterium
GCATTCGCATGGTGTTCGACCAGAAGGGCGGCTTCGTGCTGTACCCGGGCGGGCGGCAGTTTCCGTTCGCGAAGAAGGGGAGCGCGGGGGCGCCGGAGATCCGGAAGGTCGCCGCGGACGTGCTGGCGCGCTACACGGGTGATTACAAGACCGACGCGGCGCCGATCGAGGTTTCGCTCAGCGGGAAGGACGGCCAGCTGCTGGTGGATATCCCGGGGCAACCGCAGTTCCCGCTCAAGTCGGAGAGCGATACCGAATTCAGCTTTGCTCCGGCGGGCGTGCGGGTGGTCTTCAACGGCGGGGGCAAGTTCACGCTGTTCCAGCGCGGCAAGGAGATCGTGTTTGTGAAGAAGGAGTCCGGACAATGAAATGGCTGGCAGTCGCCGCGAGCGCGGCCGCGCTTTGGAGCGCCGAATCGTGGCCGCAGTTTCGGGGGCTGAACGCATCCGGCGTTAGCGCCGCTCCGGATGCCCCGCTGAAGTGGAACGGGGAGAAGGGCGAGAACGTGCTGTGGAAGACCCCGATTCCGGGGCTCGGCCTTTCGTCGCCGATCGTTTTCGGCGACCGGATCTATGTCACTTCCGCCATCTCGTCCGATCCCAACTCCAAGGTGAAGCACGGCCTTTACGGCAGCACGGAACCGCACGCCGATACGAGCAAGCATCAGTGGAAGGTCTACGCGATCGACCGGAAGACCGGCAAGATCGTCTGGGAACGTACTGCGGCCGAGGGCGCGCCGAAGACCAAGCGGCACCCGAAGGCGACGCAAGCCAACTGCACGCCGGCGACCGACGGGAAGTACGTGGCCGCCTACTTCGGCTCCGAGGGTCTTTACGTCTACAAGGCCGACGGGACGCTGGCGTGGAAGAAGGACCTGGGCGTGGTGAATGCCGGGTGGTTTTTCGAGCCTGACTACGAGTGGGGCGCGGCGAGCTCGCCGATTCTGTACAACGGCGCCGTCATCGTGCAGGTGGACCGGCAGAAGGACAGTTTCGTCGCCGCCTACCGGCTGACCGACGGCACGGAACTGTGGCGCACCGCGCGGGCCGAGATACCGACCTGGGGCACACCCACGATCGTCGAATCGAAGGCGGGCGTGGAACTGGTGACCAATGGGACCAAGGCCGTGCGCGGCTACGACCCGAAGACCGGGAAAGAGCTGTGGAGCGTCGGGCCGAACTCCGAGATCACCGTCACGACGCCGATCTTCGCCAACGACCTGATCTTCGTCAGCAACTCCTATCCGCCCATTCAGAAGACCTACGCGATCAAGCCGGGTTCGTCAGGCGACCTGGCGCAGAACACCGCCGCCATCGCGTGGACCAAGCCGCGGGGCGTTTACATGCCGACGCCGATCGCCTACCAGGATCAGCTGTACATCATCCAGAACAACGGCATCCTGAACGCGTACGCCGCCAAGACCGGGGACAACGTCTACCAGCAGCGCGTGGGCCAGGGCGGGGCTTATTCGGCCTCACCGGTGGCCGCGGCTGGGCGCGTCTACCTGACCAGCGAAGACGGCGACATCAATGTGATTAAGGCCGGCTCGAGCTACGAACTGCTGGCGACGAACCCGATGGGTGAGGTGCTGATGGCCACGCCCGCGCTCGCCGACGGCGTGCTCTATGTGCGCGGCATGCAGCACCTCTTCGCGATTCAGGAGAAGAAGTAGCGGCCTAGGGCTGGAAGAAGCCCTTGATGCGGTTGCCGTGATCGCGGTCCGGCGGCTTCAGGTGGCGCAGGTTGGAGTAGTCGAGGACGACGAGTTCGGTCGCGTGGTTGTAGGCGTCCGGATAGATCTCGATCTCCACGATCTCGGTCGCGGCTTCGATCTTTTTCTTGATCTCCGGGGTAACCGCGGCCAGCAACTTGACCGAGTTATCGGCGAGCTTGTGCATTTCGAAGCTCAAGTACGGATTGGTGATGAACAGGCCGCAGTCCAGCGTCTGCGGGGCATAGGTAAAGCCGAAGATGCCACCACGCGTGTACTTGACCAGTTCACCTACTTCAGCAGCCTCAACCAGGCGGACGCCGTGCCGGCGGCGGAGCGCTTCGCGCTCTTGCGCCACCTTTGCCACGACCGCCTCCGGGACTGCTACGGGAGCGGGAGTGATATTGACCATTCCCTTATTATCGCAAGCCGTCGCGCCGGGCCGATACAATAGCCCCCATGCGTTTGGTTTTTCTAATCCTTCTCTGCTTCGCCGGCGCCGCGGCCGCGCAGGACTTCGACCTGCTGCTGCGCGGGGGCCGCGTCATTGACCCGCGCAACAATCGAGACGGCCGTTTCGACGTTGCCGTCCGCGCGGGCCGCATCGCCGCCGTGGAACCGTCCATCGACCCCGCGCGGGCGAAGAAGACCGTCGACGTCACCGGGCTGCTAGTCACGCCCGGCATGATCGACCTGCACGTGCACGTCTTCTTCACCGCCGGGAACCCGGGCGCGTGGGCGGGCGACAACTCCGTGCAGCCGGACGCCTTCAGCTTCCGCACCGGCGTGACGACGATGGTCGACGCAGGGTCGGCCGGCTGGCGCAACTTTGAGATCTTCCGCACCACAGTCATCGACCGCGCCCGCACGCGCGTTCTTGCGCTGGTCAACATCGCCGGCTTCGGCATGATTTCGGACTCCACCGAGCAGGAGGACTTCGACCCGGAGGCGATCGCGAAGCTGGCCGCGAAGCACAAGGACGTCATCGTCGGCATCAAGTCGGCCCATTACCAGCGGCCGGATTGGGAAAGCGTCGACGAGGCCGTCGAGGCCGGGCGGAAATCGAACCTGCCGGTCATGGTCGACTTCGGCTACTTCCTGCCGCAGCGGCCCTATTACAAGCTCGTGACCGAGCACCTGCGCCCGGGCGACATCTCGACGCACATGTTCCGCGGCCCGGTGCCGTACGTCGATCCGCAGGGGAAGCTGTACCCCTATCTGCTCGAGGCGCGCAAGCGCGGCGTGAAGTTCGACGTCGGCCACGGCGGCGGCAGTTTCGTGCTGCGGAACGCGGCCGGCGCGCTGAAGAACGGCTTCTATCCGGACACCATTTCGTCGGACCTGCACACGGGCAGCATGAACGGCGCGTTCATGGACCTGCCGGCGCTCATGTCGAAACTGATGGCGCTCGGGCTGCCGCTCAAGGAGGCCGTGCGCGCCACGACGTCGACGCCGGCCGAGGTGATCAAGCGGCCCGAACTCGGGCACCTGAGCGTGGGCGCCGAAGCCGACGTCGCCGTGCTGCGCGTGATGCAGGGCGAGTTCGGCTATTGGGACAACAACACCGGCAAGGTCTCCGGCAAGGAGCGGCTTTTCTGTGAACTGACGCTGAAGGGCGGCACGGTGGCGTGGGACTGGAACGGACGGATGGGCGTCGATTTCAAGACGCTGCCGCCGACCTACGGCATCCGTCCGGGCGTCGATCAGATTCTGCCTCCGGAGCCGAAGAAATGAAGTTCGCCGCGCTGCTGCTGTGCGGGTTGGCGCTTACCGCCGCCGACCCGCTGCGCGTCCGTCTGGTGACCGGCGGGCACGCGCACGATCCGGAGTTCTACACCGCCTTCACGGGCGACCCGCGCATCGCCGTCACCGTGGAGCCGCATCCGCGCGCCTACATGGGCGGCACGGCGAAGCTCGACGTGCTGGTGCTCTACGACATGATCAAGACGTCGGACCCGAAGACGCGCGAATGGCTGACGAAATGGGTGGAAGCGGGCAAGGGGCTGGTGGTGCTCCATCACGCGATCTGTTCGTTTGAGGATTGGGAGTGGTGGGGCGACGAGGTGGTGGGCGCGCGGTATTTGAATTCGCCCTCGCGAGGGATGCCGCCGTCGACGTTCTTCCACGACCTCGACCTGAACATCGAAGTCGTCAAGAAGCATCCCGTCACCGCGGGCGTCGACAACTTCCGCATCTTCGACGAAACGTATAAAGGCATGTGGTTCGCGAAGGAACTGGAGTTGCTGTTGACGACGAAGGACCCGAAGGGTGACGGGCCGATCGGGTGGATCGGCCCGTCGAAGAAGAATCGCGTGGTGGTACTGCAGGGCGGCCACGACAAGCATGCGCATCTGAATCCGCACTGGCAGCGGCTGGTGCGGAACGCTATTCTGTGGGCAGGAGGGCGGTAGCCAGCGGCTTTGTCCGGAACAAGCCACGGATCGCCTTCGTATCTACTGTTGTACTGGCCGCATCGTTCGCGACCGGAAAGGACAGTGCCCATGCCCGAACTCGACGCATTTCTCCAGGCTGCCAAGCAGAAAGGAGCGAGCGACGAGTTTCTGGTCGCGCTGCTCCGCGAACGCGGATGGCCTGAGACGGACATCTATCAGGCGCTCGGGCGCCATTACGCGGAGGCCACCGGGATTCCGGTGCCCGCGGCGCGCGGCCGCATGGAATCGGCGCGGGAGGCGTTCTTCCATCTGCTCGCCTTCTCGACGCTTGCAACATGGGTGATCGCCACGGGTTCGTTGTGGTTCGAACTCATCGACCTCTGGTTTCCGAACCCGGCACGGGCAAGCGCCGCGGTCTGGGCGTGGCAGCGCGTGGCTTGGCAGATGGCCTCGATCATCGTTGCCTTCCCGGTCTTCGTCGCGGCCACCCGCGCCATCCTCAACGAGCTCGAGCAGAACCCGGAGAAGGCCATCAGCGCCGTGCGCCGGTGGCTCACCAACATCGCGCTGCTCATCGCCGCGCTGGTCACCATCGGCGATCTGATGGCCTTCGTCGCCGGCTTCCTGCAGGGCGAGATGACCACGCGGTTCGCGCTGCAGTGCCTCACTATCTTCGTGCTTACCGGCGCCGTTTTCCTTTATTACGGCCGCACGTCGACCCGTGTCTGGAACCGCTCCTTCGCCACCGCCTCCGCGGGGGCGATCGCCGTGACGCTCGCGCTCGGCTTCCTGCAAACGGGATCGCCGGCAGCACTCCGCGTCCGCGCCGAGGACCGGAAGCGTGTCCAGGACCTGCACCAGATCGCCCTGCGCGTCCACATGCACTTCGACACCGCCAAGACGCTTCCGCCTTCGATCGCCGCGCTGCACTCGGCCGGCAACGTGGGACTGCCGGAACTCGACCCCTACACGCGCCAGCCCTACACCTACAAGCCCGCGGCCGGCAGCCGCTACGAGCTCTGCGCCACGTTCTCGACGGCAACGGATACGCCCGCCGGCCACCCGGCTGCGGCGTGGGCGCATCCGAGCGGCCCCGCCTGCTTGACGCTCGACGCTTCCAAGCGCCCCGATTTCCCGAGTGGCCCCAATTAACGCAACGCGGCGAGCGCCGTCTGGATGTACGGTTCGCGCTCGGCTTCGATCTCATCGCCCTTCTCGACGCCGAGCGCCTGGTTGACGATCTCCTGCCGCAACCGGTAGCGGATCCAATCCGCGCTCGCGAACCACTCGCCGAGCGATGGCTGGATGCGGTTCTGCGACAGGTACGCGCGGAACTTGTCGAGCAGGTCGGCGGGCGCTTCGAACTTCGGCGTCACGACGGGCTTCGACCGCAGATACTCGGTCGCGAAGACCGTGTAGGCGCCCGCGGCGTCGAGGAACTGCTCCAGGCGGCGCACGGGCGGCGGCTGCACGCGCCGGTCGGGCTCAATGCCGCCCCCGCCGCGCACTTCCCTGCCCGAATCCGTTTTGTAGACGTGCCCGTCCTTGCGGGTCGCCTCGGCCAACTGCATCCCTTCCAGCGGCTTCTGGATGCTGCGCCCGCTCGGGGTGTAGTAGAACGCCGTGGTCAGCGCCAGGGCCGTACCCTCGCTGAGCGGCATCACATTTTGCACGAGGCCCTTGCCGAAGGTCGGGTCACCGACGATGGTCGCGCGGTCGTGATCCTGCAGCGCGCCGGCCAGGATTTCAGCCGCACTCGCGGTCTTGTTCGTGACGATCACCGAGATGGGGAACGCATACGGTGTGCCGACCGGCGGCGCCTTCTCCTCCGCGCTCACCCGCCGCCCGCGCGCCGACAAAATCACCTGGCCCGGCTTGAGGAACAGCGCCGCCGTGTCCAGTGCCGACGAGACGCCGCCGCCCGGATTCGTGCGCAGATCGATCACCAATCCTTTCAGCGCCGCGCCCCCCAGCTTCTCGATTGCGTCCTTGATGTCGCGCGCGGTGCTCTCGTCGAACGACGCCACGCGCAGGTAGCCGATGCCCGGTTCGAGATGGAACGCGCGCTCCACCGAAGGCGACTGCATCTCCTGCGGCGTCAGGGTGAACTGCAGCGGCCGCGCGTTGCCCGGCTTGCGCACATGCACGAGCGCCTGCCCCTGGCGCGCCTCGGAGAGCACCTGCACGAGTTGCTCCGGCGTCAGCGGGCCGAGCGCGATGTTGTTGATCGCCAGCAACTCGTCGCCCGCGCTGATGCCGGACCGCGCCATCGGCGTGCCGGGCAGCGTCTGCAGAACGATCACGCGCCCCGGCAGGATGCTCACCACGCTGCCAAAGCCTTTCACCTCGCTGCGCTGCATCCGCTTCAGCTGCGCGAACTGCTCGGGATCGAGAAACGCCGAGTGCGGGTCCAGGCGGCGCAGCATACCGGGGATGATGCCGCCGTAGAAGGCGCGCTCGCTGTCGACGGGGTCGGCGCCGTGCTCCTTGACGAGCTGCAGCACGTCGAGGATCTTACGCACGGGCGCTTCCATGTCAGCTTGCGCGCGGTCGTCTTGCGCGCGGACGCACAGCGGGAGCAGCAACAGAAGAAGAAGTTGGCGCGGCACTTTTTACTTGGAGTAGCGAGTGGCCTGTTTGGTTTCGTGCCGTTCGAGGGCGTGTTGAATTAACCGGTCGAGCAGCGCCCCGTACGGGATCCCCGTATATTCCCACATCTTCGGGTACATGCTGATCGAGGTGAACCCAGGGATCGTATTGACCTCGTTCACGAAGAACTGCCCGGTGGCGCCGTCCATGAGGAAGTCGACGCGGCTCATGCCCTGCACCTCGCAGGCGCGGCACGCGGCCACGGCCAGCCGCCGCATCTCCGCCGTCTGTTCCGCCGTCAGTTTCGCCGGCAGTTCGATCACCGCCTTATCGAGCAGGTACTTATCCTCGTAGTCGTAGAACTCGCGGGACGGCAGGATCTCGCACGGAATCGACGCCTCCAGCGGATCGTTGCCGAGCACGGAACATTCGAACTCACGCCCGATCACCGCGCGTTCGACGATGATCTTCGCGTCGTACTGGGCGGCGGCGGCCAGCGCGGCCTCGAGCTGCGCGCGGTCCTTCGCCTTCGCTACGCCGACGCTCGATCCGAGATTGGCCGGCTTCACGAATACGGGATAGCCGAACTGCGCCTCGATGGCTGCGGCGTCGAGTTGCCCGCGGAACTGCACCGCGAAGTCGACCACCGGCAACCCGTGCGCGCGGCACACCCGCTTCATGACTTCCTTGTCCATCGCGAGCGCGCTCGCCAGCACGCCGGGCCCGACGTACGGCAGGTCGGCCAGTTCGAGCAGCCCTTGCATCGTTCCGTCTTCGCCGAAGGTGCCGTGCAGCGCCGGAAAAACGACGTCAATGCCGGGATTTGCGCCAGGCTGCGGCAGCAGTGGACCGGGCTGCCAGGCGCCTTCCTTCGTGATGAAAATCTCGCGGACGTCGTATTTCTCGCGGTCCAGCGCGGCGATGATCGACTTGGCCGAGCGCACCGAGATCTCATGTTCGCCCGAGCGGCCGCCGTAAACGACGGCAATGGTTTTCTTCATAGAATTCGTTTTCCCAACGCGGAGGTCATCAGTTCGACGGCCAGTTCCGCGGTGCGGTTGGCCACGTCGAGAACGGGGTTTACTTCGACGACTTCGAGAGAAACAAGCTTTGCGGCGTCCGACAGCAGTTCCATCGCCAGGTGCGCCTCGCGGTACGTGATGCCGCCGCGGACCGGCGTGCCCACGCCCGGCGCCTCGTCCGGATCCACGCCGTCCATGTCGAACGACAGGTGAATGCCGGCGGTCCCCGCGGACGCGATATCGATCGCCTCTTCCATCACGCGCGGCAGGCCCTTTTCATCGATGTCCCGCATCGTAAATGCACGTACGCCGGACTTCTTGATGTGCGGCGCCTCCAGCAGATCAACGTCGCGGATGCCGATCAATGCCACGTTGCGCGGATCGATCTTCGGCGCGTAGCCGAACAGATGGGTTAGCGCCTTGGGCCCCTTGCCGATCAGGCACGCCAGCGGCATGCCGTGCACGTTTCCGCTCGGCGAGGTCTGCGGCGTGTTCATGTCGGCGTGCGCGTCGATCCACAACACGCCCAGCTTCTCGTTCCGCCGGTGGAAGTGATGCGCCGCACCGGAGATCGAACCGGCCGCGAT
>CAYMTH010000157.1:8312-9188 GCA_964393235.1 uncultured Solibacteraceae bacterium
CTCACCCAGATAGGGACCGGACTGCACTTCGATCAGCACCAGCGGCACCTTGCCCTGGCCCAGAGCACGGTCCACGCGCTCCGCTAGGCGCAAGCAGGTATCGGCGATCTGCGCCAGATACCGGGCCCGCTTCGCCCCGGTGGGCGCGCTCTCGGCCTGCTCCACCGCGACGTTACCCAGGTCCTCCACCTTGTAGCCGAGCGCCGCCACGCGGCTGTGCAGGTTCGCCACACGGATCGCCGACGGCCCCATATCGACGCCACGGCGCCCCGCGCCCAAGTCCATGGGCGCGCCGATGATGGCTATGGTGCTCTGCCGCATCATGAGTGGTTACGGGCGCGTCCTGTAAAGCATCCGCGGATAGGCGATGCACTCGCGGATATGTTCGGTGCCGCACATCCACGCGACAAACCGTTCGACGCCCATGCCGAAGCCGGCGTGCGGCACGGTGCCGTACTTCCGCAAGTCGAGATACCAGTTGAACGCCTCGGGCGGCAGGTCATGCTCCTTCAACCGGCGAAGCAACAGTTCAGGATCGTGGATGCGCTGCCCGCCGCCGATGATCTCGCCGTAGCCTTCCGGCGCGATGACATCGACGCCGAGCGCCAGTTTGTCGTTGTTCTGGTCGGGCTGGAAATAGAAGGCCTTGATCTCGCTCGGATACCGGTCCACCATCACCGGACGGTCCATGCCTTCGGTCAGCAGCGTCTCGTCGGTGTTGCCAAAATCGCCACCCCAGGTGATGTCGCTGCCCTTCGCCTGCAGGATCTTCACCGCGTCGTCGTAGCTCATCCGCGGGAACGGCCCCTGCACCGATTCGAGCTTTTTCACGTCGCGCTCGAGCACCGCGAGTTCCGTCCGCCGGTTCTCCAGCAC
>CAYMTH010000158.1:0-633 GCA_964393235.1 uncultured Solibacteraceae bacterium
GTTGCGGTAGTAATAGTTCAGCATGCCGCCCAGGCGCTGACGGCGCTGGATGGCAGCTTTTGATGCCAGGAGAGCAGGGTCTCCGGTGTCACGATAGTGGCCACTTCCGCCAGGATGGTCCGCCCCAGCCCCTTGGCCTTGGCGGCCAACCGGCGGCGCTGATCGTCGTTCAAGCGAAGTCGCTTGACGCCGAGGTGTTCCCGGAGCACTCGATTTTCCTCCCGCAAATAATCAATGGCGCTCAACTGGCGCTGTTTCATCCAGCCCGACAGGGAGATCAGCAGAAAGCGGAACGGGCCAGACACTTTGACATCGGGCGCCTCATTATCGACGACGCCAGGGATTTTCTCCCGCTGTTCCAGATAGATCGAGTTTTCGGGCCATACGGGATAGATGAGGGGGCGTGTCCGCCTCATCGTCCGAATTTTTCTGTGAAAATTTTCGAAGGGTGGGCTTGTCCCGGAGAGGGAGGGGAGGGGGGCGCATTGGGCGGCCCAGAAGCGGCGTTTGGACCCCGTCCGGTATCTCACCATCCCCCGGCCGCCCGCGGCGCTCTGAGGGGTGCCGCGAATAGGCCCGCCCCCCCCTATTCGAAGACGGGTGGCTCTGCACCCCACTTGCTCCGCCGGCCGC
>CAYMTH010000158.1:643-7268 GCA_964393235.1 uncultured Solibacteraceae bacterium
AAGACGGGGGGCTCAGGCCTGACCCCGTAGAAGGCGTAGAAAACTGTAGAGGAAAACGTAGAGACCAAGGGTCATCAATGAGCAACGTCTCTACACTTTGGTCACGCCCGGCTGCAGTGCTCCGGGCTATAGAGCCCCGTCGGTAAGTTGTTGTCTGATGGTCATTTACCGTTACGGCTGTTTCTCTTTGATGAGTGGCTACGGGTAGGATTTCTGCTTCTGTTAACCGAAGGGTTGTAGGTTCGAATCCTACCCGGGGAGCCAAAGATTCAAGCCCCTCAAGTCTGGACCCCACCGGGCGACTTGAGGGGCTTTCACTTTCCAGGATCTTTCGCCTGTCCGATCCTCCGCTACGACATCGATCCGAGGGGCGTCAGGACCGTGGACAGCTGCGAACAGACGGAGCGAGTACGAGTAAGCTTGGGCCGTTAGCGGAAACGGGCGATCGCTAGTACTCGCCGTCGTTCGAAACCGTCTCGGCAGCAGGGGCGCCGATTGTCGAACACCTGCCCCGCATCATTACCCGGCCGCACTCGGCGCCGGACAGCCGTGAAGCGCTCCTCGAGCTAACCAAGGACAATGCCCTCCCCCAGGCGGAATGTCCGGGCCGCGGCAAAGTGCATGTCCCGGGTGGCTCGGCGGGACGCGTCAACTCTTCTGCGTGTCTCCTGGGAGTACGCCGACCCCAGTCGTCCTGGGGGTACCAAAATGACGCCTGGTACTTGTATTTCGAAAACAAGACGCGCATAAAGGAGCCAGAAAGCCCGAGAGATCCAATCTCGAATGTGGTTTTAAGGGCGGCAGCCTGCGAGGTTACCGTCGAAGTCGAGGAACGGGCCGATGTGTGCCGAAGCAACGGACGGCAATGCGGTTGAGTGTGCGAAAGAGCCGGGACCCTGGTACGCGCTCACAGTCAGACCCCGGTGGGAGACCCTGGTGTCGCAAGCGTTGATGCAGAAGGGGTATGAGTGTTTCGCCCCCACGCATCGCGACCGCCGGCGCTGGTCCGACCGGGACAAAGAGGTGCGGTGCGCCCTGTTTCCAGGCTATATCTTCTGCCGCTTCTCCCCCGGGGCGCATGGTCTGATCGTGACAACACCTGGGGTAATCGGCTTCGTTGGAATTGGGCACCGGCCGACGCCCATTGACGTTGCCGAGATCGACGCGGTTCGCCGGATCGTGGACTCCGACCTCGGCTATGGACCCAGCCCGTTCATCGCCGTTGGCAGCCACGTTCGAATTGAGGGTGGCCCGCTGCATGGTCTGGAAGGGATTTTAGTCAAGGCGAAGGGGGGACATCGCCTGGCTGTTTCCATCCAATTGCTCCAACGTACCGTTGCCGTGGAGATTGAAGACTGCTGGGTGCGTGAGCTGTTCAAAAGGGGGGCGTCGTCGGCGGCTGACTCCGCTCCCGGCAAAGGAAGGCGGAAGTCCGCCTGAGCAGGCAGCCGCGCCTCCGGCGGGCGCTCTTTTCTGAAAGTGGCAGCGGAGAAACCTAGCCATGTCTGAACTCATCCATGCCAGTGGCAGGCCGGGACAGGGACTCCCGGTAGCCTGCACCCCACTTCTGGCCTCGCCGGCCGTGCCGCGGCCCTCCGTGGCAACGGTCGCCGAAGACGGTTGGTCCGGGCCGCGGTGGCTTTGGCGCGCTATTGCGCGCCGGCGCGTTCTGGCGGGCGGCATCATGTTGCTGGCCGTCTTCCCGGCCCTCGTTTATGTGATCACCGCGCGCCCGTCCTATCGCGCGACGGCGAGTATTCAGGTGGATCCCGAATCGACGAAGATCTTGCCGTATCAGGATGTCGCGGATTCGGCCGGCGCGTCCACCGGGCACTATGAGCTCTATATCAAAACGCAAGACGAGATCCTGCGAAGCGACCTCCTCCGGTCGCGCGCCGAAAAACGCGTGCGGGAAAAGGTAAGCGACTATCCGGCTACGGTCGTTTCTGAGTCGCTCGCCGGCGGGGTTGCCGTCGACCGCGTGCCCGGGAGCCTGATGCTCCGTGTCAGTCATGTGGCTCAGAACCCTGCGCTGGCCGCCGCCGTCGCCAACACATGGGCGGAGGAGTTCATCTCCCTGCACCGGGAGAGGCGTCAGGAGACAGGCCAGGCCGCCAGTGAGTTTTTGCGGGCCAAGATTGACGCCCTTGAGAAGAAGATGCGCCGCGCCGAGGCGGATCTTGTCGATTACGCCCATAAGCACGCCATCCTCAATCTGGAGAGCGGTGGGGCGAACATCGTCCGCCAGCGCTTCGATTATCTGAATGCGGAACTCTCCCGGGCGGAAAAGGACTTTATGGCGGTGAAGGCCCAATACGATGGGTTGCAAAACGCCGGAACGGAAGTCGTGCCGCCGGAGATGAAGAACTCTCCCATCGCCACACTGGAGGCAAAGGTCTTCGATGCGGAACGCGAATTGACCGAAATGCTCGGGAAGTTCGGCGAGAAGTGGCCAGGAGTGGCGGAAAAGCGCCGGCAGGTCGACGTTCTCAAACAACAACTTTCGGCGGCGAGGAAATCCGCCGTCGGGGGAGTACAGGCGCAGGTCCAGTTGAAGTACGCGGCCGCGAACGCTGAGTATGAAATGCTTCGGCAGGCCGTCGATCAGCAGGCGGGAATCGTCGCCCGGCTCAACCGTGATTCGCTTGACTACAACTCCCTCAAGCGTGACGTCGAAACGAGCCACCAGCTGTACAACGGACTCCTGCAGAAGTTGAAGGAGACCGGTGTGAGCGCCGGAACCGCGTTTGGAAACATTCACCTCGCGGTGGCGGCGGCCCCCCCCACCGAGCCATTCCGGCCGAAGCGTGGACTGACAATGGCAATGGCGTTCCTGCTCGGTTTGACGCTCGTCGTCGGCGTATGCGGAGGGCTGGAGTCCTTCCGCACCACCCTGGATGATCCGTGGGAGGTGGAGCGGTTCGGTGTCGCGCTGCTCGGCTGGATTCCGAAGGTGGCTGCGATTGGAACGGAAGACGCTGTCCGGTTGCCGCAGTTGAGGCCAGTGATGTTGTTGCCGGACACCGGGGTGAAGTCGAGACCCCTGCTTGGCAGCGCCAATCCATTGCGACGGGACGAAAGGGTCACGGGCCTGGCGAGAGAGTGCTTCCGCACGCTAAGCGCCTCGATTGCGCTCTCCCAGCCTGGCGGACCGCCGCAGGTGCTGCTCGTCAGTTCGGCCGTCCCGCAGGAAGGCAAATCGACTATGACCGCTTCCCTTGGAATCGCATTCGCCGAGATGGGCTGGCCTACGCTGCTGATTGATGCGGACCTGCGCCGTCCGACGCTCGCCGCGCGATTCGGAATTGAGTCGGGACTGGGCCTCAGTACCTACCTTGCGGGAGGTACCCTGTCGCTTTGCCAGACGGAAACACCGAACTTGGTTCTGTTGCCCGCTGGCGCGATTCCGCCGAACAGTCTGGCGCTGCTGAACTCGCAAAGATTGTCCGAGTTGCTTTCCGATTTGTCGAAACAATTCCGGTTCATCATCGTCGACGGTCCGCCGGTATTGAGCGTGGCCGATGCCAATGTCCTCGCCTCCAAGGTGAGCGGGGTGCTGCTCGTGGTGTAGGCGGGCAAGACCGGTACGGTGCTCATCCAGCGCGCGGTGCAGAGCTTTCGACAGACCGGCGCAAACGTGCTCGGTGTAGCCGTCAATCAAGTGGACGTGAACCAGCCGAATTCCTACTCCGGCTCGGATTACTACTACTATTACGCGAAGTCGGGCGACCGCGGTTCCGAAGCGCGTCCGCGAAAAGCGAGCTGAAACAAAATGAACCACCGGGACCAAACTTTGTTGAATGGGCTCCGGCTATACATCGGGCGGCAGGCGGCGAGTCTCCCTCGCTATCTCCTGGAGCAGGCGGTCTTCGTCCTGACCGGTTGGATACCGACAGTTGCCGGAATCGCCATCCGGGCCGTCTGTTACCGGTTGATCGTTCGCATGGAGGGCGTGGCCGCGATTGAGGCGCGCGTCCGGCTTCGCTACGCGTCGGGAATCCACCTCCGGTCCAAATCGTATCTGGACGAGGGTGTCTACCTGCACGCCGGACCGGGTGGTATCGAGATCGGCGATGGAACGATCGTGATGCACGGAGCGGTCCTTCATGAATACAACTTCCGGCAGTTGCCGCACTCCGGCATCCGGATTGGATCGGAGAGCCTCATCGGGGAGTACAACGTCCTGCGCGGACAGGGGGGGATCACGATTGGTAACCGCGTCTATACCTCGCCGTTCGTGCAGATCATCGCGGTGAATCACTGCTTCGATGACCCCGAACGCGGCTTTGTAGAACAGGGAATCACGGCGCAGGGGATCGTGATTGAGGACGATGTGTGGGTCGGTGCGGGCGTTGCGATTCTCGACGGTGTGCGGGTTGGACGGGGCGCTGTGATCGCGGCCGGGGCGGTCGTTACGAAGGACGTCGCTCCGCGGACGCTCGTCGGTGGGGTGCCCGCGCGAGTGATTCGCGAGGTCGGGGTTGGCCCACGGACACGCGAGGACGTCGAGGTTTTCTATTAGGAAGGTGGTGGCAGATGGCAACCCACGCGATTCCCGCTGGACAGGTGACGCGGAATGAAAGCACCGAGGTACATATGCTCTCGGTCGTCATTCCCGCGCTCAACGAACGGGAAGGCATCGAGGACATCGTTCGCCGGGTTCGCACCGCCGAGGCCGGATTGAGTCGAGTTGGCGTCGTCCGGACAGAGATCATCGTCGTCGACGACGGATCTACGGATGGCACCGCGGAGGTCGCGGAGCGGATCGACGGTGTGCGAGTGATACGCCACCCGGGAAACCGCGGTTATGGGGCCGCCATCAAGACCGGTTTCACACACGCCGAGGGGGATCTTCTCGCATTTCTAGATGCCGACGGAACGTACCCGCCCGAGAGTTTTCCGTTGCTTTGCGAAGCCGCTCTCACACGGGATGCCGACATCGTGGTCGGCTCCCGCCGCTCCGGCGAAAAGAGTCAGATGCCGCCCATGCGGCGCTTGGGTAACATCATCTGGTCGGGTTTAGTTACGTTCCTCGGCGGCAAGTCCTGCGCGGACCCGGCGAGCGGGATGCGGATACTTCGCCGGACGGCGCTGCCCAGTCTGTATCCGCTTCCCGACGGCCTCAACTTCACCCCGGTGATGAGCACCCGCTCGGTTCACGAGAACCTCAACGTCATCGAGTTGCCCATTCCGTATGCGGAGCGCGTCGGCGCCTCCAAGCTCAGCATTGTCCGCGACGGATTCCGGTTTTTGGAGACGATTCTCTGGACCGCGTTGGAATACAATCCGGCGAAGATTCTGGGAATCGCCAGCCTTGCACTCTTCTTCGCCGCCTTCCTGTGCGGTTGCTTCCTGGTTGGCCTGCGGATCAGCGGAGTGACATCCCTCGACGCGGCGGGCGCTTTCGGCGTGTTTGCGACGCTGATTCTCGGCGTCTCCGGCGTGAGTATCTACACACTCGGCCTCACCTCGAGTCTATTGGTGTCCCTGTTCCACGGCGCGCCGGTTCGCCGGCACTCACCGATCGCCCGTGAGCTCGAACGCCGCTTCGGCTTCATCGGGCTGACGTCGGTTGCTGCGGGAGTGGCGCTTGTCGCAATCACCATGGTGGCCGGGGCAGGGCACTGGCCGATGGACCGGCTGTGGTTCTGGTTCCTCGGCAGTGCGCTGTTCATCCTGGTTGGAGTGCAGTTGGTGATTTCCTGGATTGTGGCGCGGGTTCTCGAAACGCTGATGAATCGTGACGCCCGGATAGCAGCCGACGGCCGTGACGCTGACGACTTGCCACTCTTCGCGGAACCTCGTGCCGCGATGCGCTGCGAGGAGTCACGGTCATGATTTCCGACGAACTTCGGCATAACCTGGGCACACGAACTCCGAAACCGGTTGGTCTGCCTGTCTATCCGGATGCCGGCGCGGCGGTCCGCGGACTGGCCCGTCCACGCGGCAGCACGGCCGTCGATGTCCTGCTCGTAAATCCGCCGTCACCGGATGGAGGGATCTGGATTCGAACCCAGCATCGCGTCGGGCGGCGCAGCCGGGAAGAGATGGTATGGCCGCAGTGTTCCTTGGCACAAATCGCGGCCATGCTCGATTCCAACTACTCCGTGCGGGTCATTGACGCTATCGCCGAGCGGATGAGTTGGGCGGAGTTCGAGAAAGCACTGCGCGAGGCGCAACCCCGGTATTACCTCACGCAGGTGACCGCTCCGACACTGACCAACGACATGTACGGAGTCATGCTGGCCAAGAGCATCGGTGCGCGGACAATGGCCTTCGGCACTCATGTCACGCCGATGCCGACCGAGACGATGCGCGACTATCCGGCGCTCGATTTCGTACTTCGCGGCGAGCCGGAGTTGACCATGCGTGAGTTGGTCGACGTGATGGAGGGCCATCCGCAAGCCGCTCCCGAGTGGGTGAAAAAACTCATCCGCGACGCCGACCCGGGCTGGACTCCTGTTCCGCCTGGCGCCGGACTGTTCGAAGCGCTTGCGTCGATCAGGGGGCTGGTCTGGCGGCGGGATGGAGCGGTCGTCATAAACGATTCACGCCCGTTTATCCCCGATCTCAACGCTCTTCCGCTGCCCCGTTTCGATCTGCTTCCCACGCGGCACTACACGAT
>CAYMTH010000158.1:7278-9154 GCA_964393235.1 uncultured Solibacteraceae bacterium
GCTGCATCTACTGCATCAAGCACGTCACCTATCAGAACTCCGTCCGACTCCTCACCCCGGATCGGATCATGCAGGAGATTCGCGCGCTCCACAAGCTCGGCGTGAAGAACTTCCACATGTACGCCGATTTGTTCACCGTCAATCGGGACCAGGTGATGGGGCTCTGCCGGCAGATCCTCGATGAGGGGCTGAAGATCAAGTGGACCTGCAATAGCCGCGTCGATTTCGTCGACGAAGAGATGTTGCGTCTGATGGGGCAGGCGGGCTGCTGGATGATCTCCTGGGGCCTCGAAAGCGGCAGTGAACAGATCCTGCGGCGCGCCCGGAAGGGGGCTTCTCCGGGCAAGGCGGAGCTGGCGCTCACATGGGCGAAGAAGGCTGGAATCCGGAACTGGGGCTACTTCATCATCGGGTTGCCGAATGAAACCGAGGAGACGATTCGACAGACGATCGACTTCGCCAAGCGATTGCCGCTCGATATCGCCCTCTTCCATGTGGCCGCACCCTATCCCGGAACGCCGTTCTTCTTTGAAGTAGTAAAGAACGGCTGGTTCCGGCCGGACGCGAGGTGGGAGCAGATTGACATGGACAAAGAGACGGTGCTGCAGTACGAGAACCTCTCGGCAGCCGATCTGTTGTACTGGCAGCGGCGCGCGTTTCGCGAGTGGGCGCTCCGTCCGGGCCCCATCCTGACCTACGCGAGAATGCTGGTCAGCGATCCGAAAACCTTCCGTCGCGCTCTCCATGTCGGATTGGAACATCTTTCCTGGATTCTCAGCGGCAACTTTGCGCGGAAGACGCCGGCCGTTGCCCCGAAGCTGCCGGCACACGATTGCAGTAAGGCCAGCGTATGAATCAGCCTGCCAATATGGATCTGCGAGCGCCGGGCGATCGGGTGCCGGCGCCGCGCGTCGTCTCGTTGATCCTGGTCTGGAATGAAATCGAGGACACGTCCCGTTGTATCGAGTCCCTGCTCGACTCCGATTATCCGAATCAACACATTCTGCTGGTCGACAATGGATCGCGCGAAGGGATCGTGGCGGCGTTACGCGACCGCTATCCGTCCGTCGAGATATTCGAGCTTGGTCGCAACCTCGGCTTTTCGGCGGGAAACAACGCTGGAATCGAACACGCGCGCCGTTCCGGCTTTGACTATATATTCCTGTTGAATCAGGATACGCTCGTCGCCGCGGACACGCTTCGTCAACTCGTCGAATTCGCCCAGGAACACGCGGATGCCGGAATCGTAGGGCCCGCGGTCCTATGCTACCCGCAGGACTCTCTCCTGTACGCAGCTGGCGGTTCAATCACCTGGAGAGCCGGCGAAACCCGTAATTTGGGGATGTTTGAGCCTGCCGCATCGTCGCCCCACCTGGGCCCGCCCCGGCCGGTGGGCTTTGTTCCCGGTTGCGGAATGTTGGTCCGGGCCCGTTTTCTGGATGAGGTTGGGTTGCTCGATCCCGATTACTTTTTCAATTTCGAAGAGGTCGCATGGGCGGTGCGTGGGCGCCGGGCGGGTTTCACCTGCTGGTGCGTGCCTTCCGCTCGCATGTGGCACAAGATTTCCGCCAGCATCGGTTCTACGTCGCCCGCCAATACCTATTACATGACACGTAACGCCCTGCAATTCTTCTGGGGCAATGCCGCGGGCGCAGCCAGATTTGAGGCTATCGCGCGCATACTTCTGCGAACTCTGCGCACTGTCGCCGCCTGGACGCTGAAGCCGGCCTACCGCTCCAATGGCTACCATCGCCGAGCCCTCGCCAACCTGATGGCGATCCGGGATTTCCTTCGTGGCCGCTACGGCCCGATGGGGCGTGGCGTCGCTCAGGTCTGCCGCTTGACTCGATAGACATGCTTTCCGGGATAACCAATC
>CAYMTH010000159.1:0-387 GCA_964393235.1 uncultured Solibacteraceae bacterium
CCGCCCACCAGCGTCGTCACCTTCGCGTCCGGCGTCGTCCGGACCAGCTTGTCCATCTCCTTCGCCAGCCCGTCGAACCGCTGCGTGAACACCGGGTCCCCGCCCAGCCCGGCCACCGTCACATACCAGTTCGCCCCGGGCAACGCCGACGCCGCCAGCGCCAATATTCCAAGCACTCTCATACCGCCCCCCACCGTCTCCGCAGCAGCCACTCGCCGGCCCGCAGCGCCGCCAGCAGCAGGAACACCACCGGCAGATGCCACAGGTCGCGGATCTCCCGCGTCGTAATCCCGGCCTCGCTCAGCGAAATCTCCTCCGGCAGCTTTTCCGTATTGTCCGGCTTCCAATACTTCCCGCCGGTCTCGGCCGCCAGCCGCTCCCGCAACT
>CAYMTH010000159.1:397-6115 GCA_964393235.1 uncultured Solibacteraceae bacterium
TTCCCGCCGGAACGCGATCGTGTCGCTCCCGGTCCGTTCACCGTTCTGCGAGGCAATCATCTCGACGAGATACTCGCCCGCCTGGTCCGCCGAATACTCGCCCGTGTACACACCCGGCTGCACCGGATCCGGCTGCAGCGTCACCGTCGCCGCCGCGCCCGCCGGCCCGGAAACCCGCGCCTCCACCTGCCCGTCCGGCAGCAGCTCATACTGCTTCCCGCGCACCTCGGCCCGCAGCGGAATCTTCGGATCGTCGGTGAACACGCTCTGCGTCGTCGACGCCTGCACCGTGCCCGGCGTCGCCCCCACCAGCCACCGCAGCAACTGCTGCCAGAACATCTCATGCGACTTGTCTTCAAGCGGCTGCAGCATCTGCCAACGCCACGTCCCGCCCGTCGCCAGCACCGCCGTCCGCCCCCGCCCGTAGTTCTGCGTCACCAGCATCGGCACCCGCCCTCGCTCCGTCACGCCATCGACGTGCACCACCGCGCCCGGCTTCACCGTCCCCGGATTCTGAAAATCGGCCAGAAACGGCAGCTTTTTCCACCGGTCCGCATTCCGCGCCGGATCCTCTTCCAGCCGCAGCGCCAGATTGTCCCGCCCGTTCGCGGTCAACTCCACCGTCGCCCGGTCGCGAAAAAATGTCGTGCGCCGGTCGCCCACGACGACCGGCAGAATCTCCTTCAAATCGCTCGCCCCGTAGCCGCCGTCAGCCAGCGACGCCCGCCCGCCCAGAAACAGCACCCCGCCCCCGCGCCGGTCGACAAACGCCTTCAGTAGCGCCTGCTGCGTCGGCGTGAAATAGGAGGACTCCACCGTGCCGATAATGATCCCCTCGTAGCCGAACATCTCCTCCGCCGTCGCCGGAAAACCCGCCTCCAGCTCCTTCGGGTCCTTCACACCCTGCCGGTAGATCTTGTTCTGCGTCGTCCGCAGCATCGTCACGATCTGGACACTCTTGTCTTCCTCGATCGCCCGCCGGATGAACTTGAACTCCCACCGCGGCTCGCCCTCGATATAGAGCACCCGCGGCTTCCGGTCCTCCACCTGCACCAGCCGTGTCAGCTGATTGTTCCCCGCGTTCTCTTCTCCGCCCAGCGGCGTCAACGCCACCTGCACCGTCCGTACGCCCGCCGCCCCGGCGTTGAACATCACCGTCTCGGTCTGCGCCGCCCCGTCGGCCGCCAGCGTCACGTCGCGAGTCGCCAGCGTCTTGTCGCCGTCCTTCACCGCCAGCTTCGCCTTCTGCCCCGCATACCCGCGCTGCTTCAAAATCACCTGCACGCCCACCCGCGAATCGGCCAGCGCCCGCACCGGCGTCTGCACGTCCACCAGCGCGATGTCCCGCTCGTATTGCTCCCGCCCGTAGCCGATCGTGTGCACCGGCAACTGCCGCCCCTTCAGCGCGTTCACCGTCTCCCGGTCAATCCCGCCCGACGTGTCCGCCCCGTCAGTCATCAGCACGATCCCGCCGATCGGCAGGCTCCCCGTCTCGGCCGCGATCTGCTTCAACCCGTCGGCCAGCCGGCTCGCCGTCCGCTCGCCCTTCAGCTCTTTGTAATTCTCCGCTCGCTCCAGATGGTCCGACACCCGGTAAAACCGCACCTGGAACCGCTTCTTCAACTCGCCCAGCAGCCCCGCGTCCAGCGTCTTCACCATCTCGTCCCGCCGGACCTTCCCCCCGTCGGCCAGACCCATCGACTTCGAATCGTCCAGCAGCACCGCGACCACGTTCTGCTGCTTCTTCAACGTCGCCACCGACACCCCCGGCTGCCACAGCAACAACAGCAGCACCGTCAGCATCGTCGACTGCATCGCCCACAGCGCCACGCCCCGCAGCGCCGGCCAACCCGCCTCCCGCGCCTTCCGCAGCACGAATACGCTCAGCAGCCCCGCCCCCGCCGCCGCCAGCACGCCCAGCAGCCACACCGGCCACCCGCTCTGGAACACGAACGTGCCCTTCTGAAAAACGCTCAACGGGTGCTGAAAGAAGAGTTCAAACATGCGGGGCTCAATGGGACATAGCGTACATGATGTAGTTGATGCCGATCCGGTACGCGAGCGACGCGTACTTCTCCGGATAGTGCGGAGAGTCGGCCCACTCCCACGCGTCCGCGATGTCCATGTTGTGGCAGATCGCCACCATCAGCCTCCCGTTGTCGTCGTAGATTCCCCGCCACTTCGCGTCAACGCCGTCGTACTCGTACGTCTGATCGAACGGATAATTCACGATCCCCGGAATCTGGAACTTATCGTCGAGGTCGTACAGGACGTGGAAAATCGGATCCGTGTTCGGCAGGTCCACCACCGGCCGGTCCGGAAACACCCGCTGCAGCGACAGCATGAAGATGTCCCATTCCATCGACCCGTGAAAATCATCGGTCATCAGGAATCCGCCCTTCAGCAGATACTCCCGAAGCTTCTTCACCTGTTTGTCGGTGAGGTCCCAGTGCCCCGGTTCCACCACGTACGCCCACGGGTAGTTCATGATGTCGTCGGACTCCAGGTTCACCACCTGCTCCACCGACCGCACGTTTAACCGCGTCAACCGCCGCACACCCTGCACGAACTGCCGGTCCGCCTTCGGATAGTCGATCGACCACGCCCCCCGCATCGACCAGATCCGGTCGTTCGACCGCCAGTTCGGATACTGCAGCCGCGCAAAGGAGAACTCCGTCTTGTCCCCCGCATCGGCCGGCATCGGCGCGTCTTCTGTCTCCTGAAAGGGAAAGTACCGCGGCATCCGCCGCTGCGCATACGCCACCCCCACCAATGTGAGAAGGACGATAACCGCCGCGACGATTTTGCGTTTGCGCATCCGCGCCTCCACCTCCGTATCCAGTAATGACGCACCTGAAGCCCGCTACGTCACCGAAATGTCAAATCAGTTTACATGGACGCCAGCCCGCGCATGTTCCACCCGCAGATGGTCGACGCCAGGAACTTATCGCCGCCCGGCCCCGGCCAGTGCGTCTCCAGGCTCAACCACCCCTTGTACCCGTCCGCCTGCAACGCCGCAATCTGCCCCTTCCAGTCCACCGACCGCGTCCCCACCGGTCCCCAGATCGGCTTATGGCCGTCCATGTGGCAGTCCTTCACGTGCACGTGCGCGATCCGGTCCTTCGGCAGCAGCGCGTACCCGCCCGGGAACGGATCCTCGCCCGAGCAGAGCGCGTTCGCCGGGTCCCACACCAGCTGCAGATTCGGATGCTTCACCGCGTCCAGAATCCGCGCCGCGTCCTTCGCCGTCGAGATGTTGCAGGCGTGCTCGTTCTCGATCCCGATGATCAGATCCTGCTTCGCCGCCTTCTCCGCCAGGTCCTCGAGTGCCGTCGCCACCGCGTCGAAACACTTGTCCGGATCCACCGTCCGCCAGTAGGAAAACACGCGGATAATCTTCGCCCCGAAAAACTTCGCAATCCGGAACGCCCGCTCGGCCAGCTCCGGCTGGTCTTCGAACGTGTGCTTGGAGTTGAAGATGTCCTGCTGGAACCGCCCGTCGATCTCCGGCGCGTTCGGCAGCACGCACTTCAAAATCGGCGAGGCGATCGAAATCACCTCCATCCGGTGCCCCTCGAGCAGATGCCGCATCCGCGTCATCTCGTCGTCGTTCAGGTCCATGATGTTCTTCCCGAAGATGACCCGGAGCTCGGCGCCGGTCATTCCGATAGAAGCCATCTGCGCCAGCGACCGCGCCGGGTCGGCCGGGGAAAATTCGTCGGTGATCGATGCGATTCGGAATTTAGGTTCCATGAGAAATTTCATTCTACTTGGCTGGCAAGCTCGCCGGGGTCCCGCACCGGGATCCGGCACACGAAGTCTTCACAAATCTGCGCCTCCGCCGGCCCCTCCGCCGCCCCCCGCAGCAGCACCTGAAACGGCGCGAACTTCCCGTGCGCCACCCGCACCAGCGCCGCCGGATCCGCCCCCAGGAACTTCACCTGCCGCGGCGTCCGCTGCGCGAACAGATACGCGCACACCATCTGCGGCACCGCCGCCGTCTGCGTCGCCAGCCGGTTGTGAAACGCCCCGATCGTCCGCAGCCCCGCCGCCCGGAAATCCTCCCGCCCCGTCATCGCCGCCAGCCGCAGCAGCGCCAGCGCCGCCATCGAGTTCCCCGACGGCTCAGCCCCGTCGTAGTCTTCCTTCAGCCGCATCACCAGCGACGGATCCCCCTCGGCCGTCGAATAGAACGCCCCGCCCTCCCGGTCTTCGAACAGCTCGCACATCCGCTCCGCCAGCGTCACCGCGAACTCCAGATCCTCCGCCGCAAACCCGGTCTCATGCAAATCCAGCAGCCCCACCGCCAGAAACGCGTAATCGTCCAGAAACCCGTCGATCGCCGCTTCCCCGCCCCGCCACCGCCGCAGCAGCACGCGCCGCCCGGCCACCCACATCGTCTCCCGCATAAACTCCGCCGCCCGCCGCGCCGCCTCCAGATACCGCGCCTCCCCCAGCGCCTGCGCGCCCTTGGCGAACGCCGAGATCATCAACCCGTTCCACGCCGTCAGGACCTTGTCGTCCAGATGCGGCCGCACCCGCATCCCCCGGTACTCCAGCAGCCGCGCCCGCGCCGCCGCGAAATCCGGCCCGCCCTCCTCGGACCGGAACAGAACATTCTTCCGCACGAACTCCCGATGCGGATCCTCGTGCGCCTCCACGTTCCCCTCCACCCGGCAGCCGTAAAACCGGCCAAACTCCGCCGCTCCGTCCGCCCCCAACACCGCCTCGATCTCCCGCCAGTCGAACACATAAAACGCCCCCTCGGCCTTCACCTCCGGATGATCCCGGTGCACCACCGAATCGGCGTCTTCCGCGCTGTAGAACCCGCCCGCCGCGTCCGTCATGTCCCGCAGGACATAGTCCAACACCCGGCACGCCTCGTCCGCCAGATCCGCGAACCCGGTCGCCTGGTAGGCCTCCAGATAGCTCACCGCCAGCTGCCCCTGGTCGTACAGCATCTTCTCGAAATGCGGCACGAACCACCGCGCGTCCACCGAGTACCGGTGAAACCCGCCGCCCAGCTGATCGTTCATCCCGCCCCGCGCCATCGCCCGCAGCGTCGCCACTGCCATCTCCAGCGCGTCTTCCTCCCCCGTCGCCTTCCAGTACCGCAGCAGGAAATTCAACTGCACCGGCCGCGGAAACTTCGGCGCCGTCCCGAACCCCGCGTACTTCCGGTCGAACGTCCGCCGCAGATGGTTGTACCCCGCGTCGACAACCGTATCGGCCACCGCCCCCTGCCCCTGCCCCAGCGCCGCATACCCGCCCAACTGCCCCATGATCTCCGCGACGGATTCATCGATCTTCCCCCGCTCGTCCCGCCACACCTGCGCGATATGGTTCAACACCGTCCGGAACCCCGGCCGCCCGTACCGGTCCGCCGGCGGAAAATACGTGCCCCCGTAGAACGGCTGCAACTCCGGCGTCAGCCACACGCTCATCGGCCACCCGCCGCCCCCCGTCGTCGCCTGCACGAATAGCATGTAGATCCGGTCCACATCCGGCCGCTCCTCGCGGTCCACCTTGATCGAAACGAAATCCCGGTTCAACACCGCCGCCGTCGCCGCGTCCTCAAACGACTCCCGCTCCATCACGTGGCACCAGTGGCACGTCGAGTACCCGATGCTCAGGAAAATCGGCTTCCCCTCCGCCCGGGCCTTGGCAAACGCCTCCTCCCCCCACGGGTACCAGTCCACCGGGTTGTGCGCGTGCTGC
>CAYMTH010000159.1:6125-9065 GCA_964393235.1 uncultured Solibacteraceae bacterium
GTTCGCCAAACGGTTCGTATGCATGTAGATTGAGGGTATGAGCGTTCTCGAAAAACTGGATGAATTCCTGCGGATTCCCAGCATCTCCACCTCCCCGGACCACCGCGCCGACTGCCGCCGCGCCGCCGAATGGGTGAAGCAGTTCCTTATAGATGCCGGCATCGCCGAAACGACTCTCATCGAGAAGGAAAACCACCACCCCCTCGTCTACGCCGAAGCCCTCCACGCCCCCGGCAAACCCACCCTCCTCCTCTACGGCCACTACGACGTCCAGCCGCCCGACCCCCTCGAACTCTGGACCTCCCCGCCCTTCGAACCCACCATCCGCGGCAACGACATCTTCGCCCGCGGCGCCTGCGACGACAAAGGCCAGACCCTCATCCTCCTCGAAGCCCTCCGCCGCACCATCGCCCACCACGGCCGCCTCCCCGTCAACGTCAAGGTGCTCATCGAGGGCGAAGAGGAAGCCGGCGGCGAAAACCTCGAAGCCTTCGTCCCCGCCAACCGCGAAAAGCTCCGCGCCGACGCCGCCCTCATCTGCGACACCGAAATGTTCGCCCCCGGCCTGCCGACCCTCTGCACCGGCCTCCGCGGCGGCATCTTCGGCGAACTCCACGTCGAAGGCGCCGCCCAGGACCTCCACTCCGGCGTCTACGGCGGCGCCGCGCCCAACCCGCTCGAAGCCATCGCCCACATCATCGCCGCCCTCAAAGGGACCGACGGCCGCATCAAGATCCCCGGCTTCTACGACGCCGTCGCCACCCCGTCCCCCGAAGAGCTCGCCGCCTGGGCCTCGCTCCCGTTCGACGAGGAAGAGTACCGCCGCCGCGAAGTCGGCTCCCCCGAACTCACCGGCGAGGCCGGCTACTCCGTCCTCGAGCGCACGTGGTCCCGCCCGACCCTCGAAGTCCACGGCATCGTCGGCGGCTTCGTCAACAAAGGCTTTAAAACGGTGATCCCCGCCAAAGCCCACGCCAAGCTCAGCTGCCGTCTCGTCCCGAACCAGGACCCGGAAACCGCCGTCGCCCAGCTCCGCGACGCCATCGCCGCCGCCACCCCGCGCGGTGTTGTGAGCCGTTTCGATCTCTTCTCCGCCGGCCCCGCCTCGGTCGTCGACCCGTCGCATCCCATCCTCAAAGCCGCCACCGAAGCCCTCGCCGCCACCTTCGGCCGCCCCACGGTCTACATGCGCTCGGGCGGCTCCATCCCCGTCGTCGCCCTCTTCCAGAAGGAGCTCGGCATCCCCTCGGTCCTCATGGGCTTCGGTCTCCCCGACGACAACCTCCACGCCCCCAACGAAAAGTTCCACCTGCCCAATCTCCACTCCGGCATCGACGCCGTCGGCAATTTTCTACACCGCCTCGGCGCGTAGAATAGTCCCCATGCTCTCCCGCCGCCAGTTCCTCGCCGCCTCCGCCTCCCTCGCCGCCGCCCAGCCCGCCGGCCGCCCCAACATCCTCTTCCTCCTCGGCGACGACCAGCGCTGGGACACCCTCGGCTGCATGGGCAACAAGCTCGTCAAAACACCCCACATCGACTCACTCGCCCAACGCGCCACCATCTTCGATAACTGCTTCGTCACCACCTCCATCTGCGCCACCTCCCGCGCCTCCATCCTCTCCGGCCAGTACGCCCGCACCCACGGCGTCCACAACTTCGCCGATACCTTCAAACCCGGCCGCTTCCAGCTCACCTACCCCCAACTCCTCCGCGCCGCCGGCTACCGCACCGGCTTCATCGGCAAATACGGCGTCGGCAACAAAATGCCCGCCGACAAGTTCGACTACTGGCGCGGCTTCCCCGGCCAGGGCAAATACTTCCCCCAGGGCGAACCCGGCCCCCACCTCACCGAAATCATGGGCAACCAGGCCCTTGAGTTCATGCAGCCCGCCCAGCCCTGGTGCCTGTCCATCTCCTTCAAAGCCGCCCACGTCCAGGACGAAGACCCCCGCCAGTTCCTCCCCAGCCCCGCCACCGAACACCTCTACGACGGCGTCAAGTTCCCCGAGCCGCCCACGATGCACCCGCGCGACATCGCCCGCTTCCCCTTCTCCATGCAGCGGTCGGAAAACCGCCGCCGCTTCGTCGTCCGCTTCGGCACCCCCGCCCTCTACCAGGAATCGGTCCGCAACTACTACCGCCTCATCTCCGAGATCGATACCCAGGTCGGCCGCATCGTCGAACACCTCCGCCAAACCAACCAGCTCGATAACACCGTCATCGTCTACTCCGGCGACAACGGCTTCTACCTCGGCGAACACGGCCTCGCCGGCAAGTGGTTCCTCCACGAAGAGTCGGTCCGCGTCCCCCTCATCGTCTTCGATCCCCGCACCAAAGGCGGCATCCGCCGTCCCGAAACGGTGCTCAACATCGACATCGCCCCCACCCTCCTCGCCGCCGCCGGCCTCCCCGCCCCCGCCGGCACCCAGAGCCGCCACCCCCCCCCCCCCCCCCGCGGCGAAAAGGCCCCCAACTGGCGCACCGAGTTCTTCTACGAACACCTCCTGCCCAACGACTGGATACCCAAAACCGAAGGCGTCCGCACCAACGAGTGGATGTACTGCCGCTTCCTCGACGAAAAACCCCTCTTCGAAGAGCTCTACAACCTCAAGCAGGACCCGCGCGAGGAGCACAACCTCGCCACCGACCCGCGCTACAAATCCCAGCTCGACACGATGCGCGCCAAGTGGCAGCGCTGGCGCTCGCACCGGGAGCCCTACGACCCCGCCACCCCGTTCCGCGAAGTGTAAAACTGGAGGCATATGCGCCTCCTACTTGCAGTATTCCTGGTGGCTACCGCCGCCCTCCCCGCGCAGAAGCGTCCCGTCACCCACGAAGACGTCTTCACCATGAAGCGCACCGGCTCCCCCGTCCCGAGCCCCGACGGCAAGTGGGTGGTCTTCTCCCTCACCGAGCCCGACTACGACCCCGCCAAAACCG
>CAYMTH010000160.1:0-955 GCA_964393235.1 uncultured Solibacteraceae bacterium
GCCGACACGTGCACGATGCCGTTGGCGTCGATATCGAAGGTAACTTCGATCTGCGGCACGCCGCGGGGAGCGGGCGGGATGTTGGCCAGCTGGAAGACGCCGAGCAGCCGGTTGTCGGCGGCCATGGCGCGTTCGCCCTGGAAGACCTTGATTTCCACCGACGGCTGGTTGTCGGAAGCGGTCGAGAAGACCTCGCTGCGACGGGTCGGGATGGTCGTGTTGGCGTCGATCATCTTCGTGAAGACGCCGCCGAGGGTCTCGATGCCGAGCGACAGCGGGGTGACGTCGAGCAGCAGCACGTCCTTGACTTCGCCGCCGAGCACGCCGCCCTGGACCGCCGCGCCGACCGCGACCACTTCGTCCGGGTTCACCGTCCGGTTCGGCTCCTTGCCGAACAGCTCGCGGACCATCTGCTGCACCTTCGGGATACGCGTGGAACCACCGACCAGGACGACTTCGTCGATCTGGCTCGGCGTCACCTTCGCGTTCGACATGGCCCGCTTGCAGGGCTCGAGAGCGCGGGCCAGGATGTCATCGATCATCTGCTCAAAGCGCATCCGGGTGAGCTTCATCACAAGGTGCTTGGGGCCGCTCGCGTCGGCCGTGATGAACGGCAGGTTGATTTCGGTTTCGAGAAGCGTGGAGAGCTCGATCTTGGCCTTTTCGGCGGCTTCCTTCAACCGCTGCTTCGCCATGTTGTCGTGCGAAAGATCGATGCCGCTTTCCTTCTTGAAGTCGGCGATGATCCACTCCATCAGACGGTCGTCGATGTTGTCGCCGCCCAGGTGCGTGTCGCCGTCGGTGGCCTTCACTTCCACCACGCCGTCGCCGACCTCGAGGATCGAGATGTCGAACGTGCCGCCGCCGAAGTCGAAGACCGCGATGGTCTCGTCTTTCTTCTTATCGAGCCCGTAGGCGAGCGCGGCCGCCGTCGGCTCGTTGATGATGCGCATCA
>CAYMTH010000160.1:989-9060 GCA_964393235.1 uncultured Solibacteraceae bacterium
GGCCTGACGCTGCGCGTCATTGAAGTAGGCGGGAACGGTGATGACGGCCTTGGAGACCTTCTCGCCGAGATAGGCCTCGGCTGCTTCCTTGAGCTTGGCCAGGACCATCGAGGAGATTTCCGGCGGAGCGTAGCGCTTGCCCTGGATCTCAACGCGGGCGTCGCCGTTCTCGCCCGGGAGCACCTTATAGGGGACGAGCTTCATCTCTTCGCCGATTTCGTTGAACCGGCGACCCATGAAGCGCTTGATCGAGTAGATGGTATTCTCGGGGTTGGTGACGGCCTGGCGCTTGGCGACCTGGCCGACGAGGCGATCGCCGTTCTTCGCGAATGCCGCTACCGAAGGCGTGGTCCGCCCGCCCTCCTGGTTGGCAATGACGACGGGATTGCCACTCTCCATGACGGCGACCACGGAGTTGGTGGTGCCGAGGTCGATGCCGATGATTTTGCTCATATCAGATGCTAATGCCTCCGTGAAACTCTTGCGCCAGGAGGGGGGACTCGCATGAGGGTCCACGCCCGCGCTGCACTGCGCACAACCCTAGTATGGAACTTGAGTGTTTTCTTGTCAAGCATGGGTTTAGTGGGATCCACTCAACTTCGCGCCCAGGAACTCCTCGTCGCCGCCGCCAGCGACCTCGCCCCAGCCATCCCCGCACTCACCCAGGAAGTCCAACAAAACCTAAAACTTAGCATCCGTGTTTCGGCCGGATCCTCCGGCCAGCTCGCCCGCCAGATCGAGCAGGGCGCGCCGTTCGATCTTTTTTTGTCCGCCGACGAAAATTTCGTCGCGCAGGTGTGCCGCGCCGGCCGCGCCGAAACCGCCGCCGCGCAGCCGTACGCCATCGGCCGGCTGGCGCTGTGGTCGAAATCGGGCACGGTCCGGAGGCTCGAAGATCTGGCGCGCCCGGAGGTGAAGCGCATCGCGATCGCCAACCCCGGCGTGGCGCCGTATGGCCGGCTGGCGAAAGAAGCGCTGGAGCGGGCAGGGCTCTGGATAGCCGTCCAGCCGAAGCTGGTTTACGCCGAGTCCGCCCGCCAGACGATGCAATTTGCCGCCACGGGCAACGTCGATGCGGCGTTGACCCCGTGGACCCTAGTGCACGACAAAGGCGGCATCCTGCTGCCGGACGCGCTGCGGCAGACCGGCGTCGTGCTGAAGGGGAGCCGGAACGCCGCCGCCGCGCGGGCGCTGCTCGACTTCCTGCGGACCTCAGGAGGCAACGGGGTCTTGTGGCGGCACGGACTGATGCCGGTGGACGCGGCCGGGCAGCCCCTGGCGCAGAACCTCCAGCACGACAATGGTGACGGAAAGAACGGCGGGACCGATAAACAGGCCAAGAAAACCGAACGCCTGCGCCCCGCCAAGAAGCGAAATAAAGACCAGTAGCGGGTGGAGCTGGATGCGGCCGGAGATGATCCACGGCCGGATGATATTGTCCGCGGTGCCGATGACGCCCGCGCCAACGACAACCACCGCCACCGCTTTCCCCCAGGCCCCGGCCAGGGCGAAGGCGATGGCCGCGGGCACCCAGACGACGGGCGGGCCGACGATGGGGATCATCGAGCAGAACCCGGCGATTACGCCCCAGACGACCGGCGACGGCGCGCCGGTGAAAAAGAACAGCAGGCCGGTAAGCGAGCCCTGCGCGACGGCTACGGCGCCCACGCCATAGACGTTCGCCAGCACGCTCTGGCCGACCTCGGCCACCAGCCGGTCAAACACGCCACCCTCCAGCGGCAACAGCTCCCGCGCCTTGCCCATCAGCTTCTTCCCGTCGCGCAGCAGAAAGAACAGGACGAACAGCGACACCACGGCGTTGAAGAAGAACAGGGCGACATTGCTAAGCACCCCCTGCCCGACGCGGAGCAGGACGCTGCTCATCGTCTGCAGCCGCTCGGTGAGAAAGGCGTCCACCTGCGCTTCGGCGGCCGCGCCCTCCATGCCGAAGTAGATGAGCGGCCGCGCGCCGACGTGAATCAGCCACACGGTCCACCCCCCGTCGGCGGCGCTGCGCGACTTCAACGCCGCGTAGGCGCCCGCCATTTCCCTCGACATCGTCGAAACGATCCAGATGGCCGGCAGCACGATGAGCACGATGACCAGGATCAGCGACAGCGTCGCGGCCAGACCCGGCCGCGCGGGCATCCGCCGCAACAGCCTGGCATGGAGCGGATAGAAAAGCACCGCGAGCGCAACGGCGGAGACGATCGGCCCCGTGAACGGCTCCACGATGATGAAACAGAAATACAGCGCCGCCAGCGCCAGCGCGACCAGGAACATCTGCTGCAGGTGGGAGCGGTCAATCATCGTTGGCCCAATTCGAGCGTAACGCGATTCTAGGGGAGACCATAGGGGTCGACGTCGTGGCCGATCACCGCGACGCAGTCGCCCTGCTTGATGATGGAGGGCCCGCGCCCGGCCACCAGCATACCGTCGGCGTTGGCCACGACGGGCGCCGGCTCCCGGTCCGGCCGCTCAAGGAAATGGATCAACCCCACGACGTCGCCCTTGGCCACGGGCTCGCCGAGGTCGACGCGGCTCTCCCAGAGGCCGGACTCCGGTGCGAACCGGTAGTCCTCGCGGTCAAGCGCCTGCACCCACCGGGCGGGACGCGGGCGCGGCTCCGGCTCCCCGGCGAGCACGCCGCAGTGGCGGAGCACGTTGGTCAACCCGCGCTGGCACAGGCGATGCACGGCGGCCGGAACCACTTCGCCGCCGCCCATCTCGGTGGTGATGACGATCTTGCCCTGGCTCTCCGCCTCAACGGGCAGCAGGCCGGCGCCCGCGACGTCGGCGTACAGGAACGCCACGTCGGTCAGGAACGCCTCGGTGGCGGCGAGCATCTTCGCTCGCTGCGGGCCCGCCGGAACGAGGTGCATATGCGCGGTGGGAACGAAGGTGAGGCTGCGGCCGCCGGTGTGTAGATCGATGACGACGTCGGCCATCGGAAAGAGCACCGTGGAGAGGTAGTGCGCCAGCAGGTCGCTGGGCGAACCGGCGGGGCTGCCCGGAAAGCAGCGGTTGAAGTTCTTGCCGTCGAGCGGGGAAAGGCGCGTGGCGGCGTGAGCGGCCGGGGGGTTGAGACACGGGATGAGAATGAGGTGACCGCGCACGTCGGCGGCGCGGAGCTGGCGCCACAGGTGGAGAATCGCCACCTGGCCGGGGTACTCGTCGCCGTGGTTGCCGGCCATGAGCAGGACGGTGGGTCCGTCGCCGTTGCGCAGGGACGCGATGGGGACGAGAAGATTGGCCCAGCCGCCGAGGTTGTAGGAGTAGGGGATGGCGAGGTGGCCGTAGTGCGCGCCGGGCGCGGCGAGGTCGACAGTGGAATGGATCGGAGACACGGTGAAGATAGCCTATCCCAAAACGAAGCCGCCTCTCACGCCCGGACGGGCGGAGAGGCGGCCTGCGGTTGGCGCGGACGCGCCGCCTAGAACTGCAGCATGAGCGTGAAGTTCATCAGCGGCTGGCCGCCGAGGGACGCCGTGCGCGGGTCGTCCGTCAGCTTGCCGAAGGTCTGCGGGTTGCGGAAATCCACCGTCGTCGTGGGACCGGTGAAGTTGTAGGTCTTGAAGGCGTTCTGCATGTCCCAGCGGAGCTGAACCTGGGTGCGTTCCTTGATCCGGAAGTTCTTCTGGAGCGAGATCTGCGCCCAGGCCATGGACGGCCCGGTGAGGATGTTGCGGCCGGCGTTGCCAACCTGGAAAGCGCCCGGGTAGGCGAACGCGTTGATGTCGATCACCGCCGGACGGTTGTTGGTGACGAAGCGGTCCGGACCGCCGTTGTTCCACTTGCTGAAGTCGTAGTCAGGCGTGGAGACGAGGTTCGGACGGCGCGCGCCGGCGAAGGTCGGGTAATAGTTGAAGGGGCTGTTGGCGAAGGTGAAGTTCAGCGGATTGCCGGACTCGAGCGTCTGCACCGTCGACAGCTCCATGCCGCCGAAGATGGCGTGGCCGATGCGGCTGTTCGACATCCACTTCTGGCCCTTGCCGAACGGCAGTTCCCAGTTCACGGTGGCGATGAGGCGGTGGTTGCGGTCGAAACCAGCCCGGGCCTTTTCGAGGCCGCGGTTCTGGATCGGCGCCACGCCGCCGCCCGAGTTGTCGGTGTCGGAGCTGTTGATGGTCTTCGAGAACGTGTAGAACGTCGAGAAGAACACGCCGCGCGACATGCGCTTTTCGAGCTTCACGGTGCCGGAGTGGAACGTGGAGTGGCCGAAGTTGGAGCGCATGGTGATGTTGCCGAACTGCGTGAAGGGCCGGAAGTTCTGCGGCGCGGCGAAGACGCGGTCGCGCTGCGCCGGATCGTTGGCCAGATAGTCGACCGGGAAGGAGTTCAGTTCCCACCGTTCGATGAGGCCCACCGAGCCGGAGCCCTGGTAGCTGAAGTCCAGCACGTAGTCCCGCGCGAGTTCGTACTGGATGCTGGCGTTCCAGTTCATCACGTACGGATTGCGCAGGTTCGGATCCCACATGCTGACGTTGCGTCCGCTGTAGTTCGTGCCGATGAAGGGGCTCGACCCATCGGCGAGCACCACCGGGCTGGCCGGACGCGAACCGCGGCTGATCTGGTAGATCGGCGTCGGATCGCCCGGCAGCGGCTGCTGCACCGCCGTGCCGACGAACTCGTCGTACTGGTCGCGGCCGGCCGGGAACTTCACGTCGACCGTGTAGAAGCCGAAGCCGCCGCGGAACACCCACTTCTGCAGCGGATGCCAGGCGAAGCCCAGCCGCGGGTTGAAGTTGTTGTTATCGCGCTGCGAGAGCGGGCTCTTGGGGTGGACCACGGCGCCCCGGCGTCCGGTGAGCGGATCGTTGGCGTTCGGGTCGAACTGGCTCATCAGGCCGTACTTCGTGTTGAACGGGCTCTCGTTGGAGTAGCGGAGACCCATGTTGATGGTCAGCGTCGGCGTCACCTTCCAGTCGTCCTGGAAATAGAAGCTGTGGATGGAGGAGCGCGGCAGCCAGCTCGTCAACTCCGTGCGGAACGTGGCCGAGGTGACGTAGCCGGTCAGGAAGCCCGCAAACGGGCTGCCCGTGTTCGGAACCGCCTGGCCGTTGCCCTGCAGCCCCGTGGTGGAACCGGAGAAGTCGAACAGCACCGGCTGCGCCATGGTGGCGGTGTTCAGCCGGAAGCGCAGCACTTCGTAACCGGTCTTGAAGGCGTGCGTGCCGCGGATGATCGAAAGATCGTTGCGGAACGACAGCGTCTCGTTGACCGTCTGGTTCGGCGTCGCGCCCACCAGGCCGTAGATCGACGACGGGTTGTTGCGGTCGCCCGAGCCGAACGCCGGCATCAGATCGCCGTTCACGTTCGGGATGCCGAGCTTCGACGCCCAGTCCTGCTGGTAGGACGGAACGATCAGCTGCGACCAGCGCCGGTTGTAGCCGACGCGGGCGTCGTTGACGAGAGTCGGCGAGATGATCCACGTCTTGCCGAGCGACATGTTCTGATTGCGCGACGGCGCGCGGTTGCCGGCCACGCCGTCAAACGCGCCGCGGTCGGGCCGGATGTTCCACGGCCGCTGCAGGCCGGGGATGTACTTGTTGTCCGTCCAGGAGTAGTAGATCTTGAAGTTCTGGTTGAACTGGTGGTCGAAGCGCCAGTTGTAGTCGTTCAGGTAAACCTGCGCGAGTTCGTTGGCGAGGTAGTTGCCGGTGGCGCCGGTGGAGATGAAGTTGCCGGCGCGGTTGGGCAGCTGCCACGGGTCAAACTCGAGAACCTTGCGGGCCACCGGATCGATGCGGCTCGTCGGGATGCGGTTGCCGGCGAACGGATCGCGCAGCCAGACGCCGTTGACGAGGCGCGTGGAGGCGGGGTCGAAAATCGCATTCGCGCCCGTCCAGTTGAAATCGCCCTGCCGCATGCCGAGGCTCGGCACGGAGGCGTCCACCTGCGCCACTTTCTTCTCGTGCAGGCGCTGGAATCCGAAAAAGAAGAACGTCTTGTTGCGGCCGTCGTAGACTTTCGGGATCATGACGGGCCCGGAGATATTCGCGTCGGGCATCATGAAGAAGCTCGGCACGCCCTGCTGCGCGGTGGTCACGCGGTCGAAGAACAGACGGTGCTGCATGCGGCGGGTGCGGCCGTAGAACGAGCCCATCATGTGCAGTTCGTTCGTGCCGCTCTTCTTCACCGCGCTGATCACGCCGCCCGCCGAGTGGCCGTATTCGGCCGGCGGCAGCGTGGTGATGACTTTCACTTCGGCCACCGAATTCAGGATCGGCTTCGTCGTTTCCGTGCCGCCCTGCTGATCGTTGCCGTTCACACCGTCTTCGAAGATGCCGATGGCGCCGGCGCGCTGCCCGGCAAGATGATAGGCGCCGAGGCTGCCGCCGTAGGCGTAACCGCCGGTGGTCATACCAGGCACCAGGTTCAGCGTCGAATTCACGAACCGCTGATAGAGCGGGAGGTCATACAGCACCTGGCCCGTCACCACCGCGCCCGTCGCCGACGTTTCGGTCTCGAGCGCCGACGCCTGCCCCTGCACTTCCACCGATTCCGTCACGTTGCCGACCTGCATCACCGCATCGACGGCTAACGTGTCGCCCGTGCGCAGCGTCACGTCGTCGCGCACCACGCGCTTGAACCCGGCTACCTCAAACGTCACGCGGTACTCGCCCGGCTGCAGCGAGAGCACGCGATAAATCCCGTCGGCGTTCGTCGTCGTCTCCGACACGAAGTTGGTCGACTTCTGGACCACTTTTACTGAGACCCCGGCGACGGTTGCGTCGGAAGGATCGGTTACGCGGCCCGTTATGGTGGACGTGCCGATCTGCGCCATGGCAATCGCTGCCGTGGCGCATTAAGCGAGCAGCAGCTTGCCTGCCCGGATTGTATGAATGAGACGTTTCATCAAATACCCCTGTGTCCTGGAACTGTCTGTCTACAGCCACGCTTTGCCCTATCAAAGCGCTTAGAAAACGAAGGAGCCCGTATCTCTCGATCCGGGCTCCATAGGTTTAATCACAAAGCGACAGGGGGACGCAAGTGGGGATTCCACTCACCACAGCTTGCACTGCTTCTCCGGCGGACGAACCATGGCGTCGCCAAGCTTGCAGCCGAACGCCCGGTGGAACTCCGGCATGTTCTGCAGTGTGCCGTTGGCGCGGAAACGGGAGAGCGGATGCGGGTCGATCTGCAGCCGCCGGCGCAACTCCTCGGGCCGGTGATAAGTGCCCCACACGCGCCCGAACGCCAGGAAAAACCGCTGGTCCGCCGTATAGCCGTCCAGCACCGGCGGCGCCGGCTTGCCGCGCAGCGTACGCTGATACGCCTTGTAGGCGATCGTCAATCCGCCCAGGTCGCCCAGCGCCTCGCCCACCACCAGCCGCCCGTTATGGCGCAGATTCTCGCCCACGTCGAGGTTGTTAAATTGTTCGATCACACACTGCGTCCGCGCTTCAAATTTCTTCCGGTCCTCTGCCGACCACCAGTTCTTCAAGTTCCCGCTGAAATCGAACTTCGACCCCTGATCGTCGAAACCGTGCCCCATCTCATGCCCGATCACCGCACCGATCGCCCCGTAGTTCGCCGCGTCGTCGGCCTCCATGTCGAACATCGGCGGCTGCAGAATCCCGGCCGGGAACGCGATCTCGTTCATCGGCGGATTGTAGTAGGCGTTCACAGTCGGCGGCGTCATGCCCCAGTCGTTCCGGTCCACCGGCTTGCCGATCTTCGCCAGCTGATACGCCCGCGCGCCCAGGCCCGCCGACCGCGCGCTCTCCACTAGATTGTTCCGCCGCACGTCCACCTTCGAATAGTCCCGCCACCGGTCCGGATACCCGATCTTGGCCCGGAACGCGTTCAGCTTCGCGATCGCGTTCTTCCGCGTCTCGGCGTCCATCCACGTCGAGTTCTCCAACTCCTCGCGCAGCGTCACCCGCAGATTCTCCACCAGCTCGTTCATCCGCTTCTTCGCCGCCGGCGGGAAGTGCTTCTTCACGTACACCTCGCCGAGCGCCTCGCCCAGCGTCCGGTCCACCATCGTCGTGCAGCGCATCCACTGCGGCAGCGGCTCCTTCGTGCCCGTCAGCACGCGGTCGTCGAAGGCGAAGTCTTCGGCCTC
>CAYMTH010000161.1:0-4139 GCA_964393235.1 uncultured Solibacteraceae bacterium
CGGCGAAATTGGACGACAATGGGGGCATGAGGCTACTGCTAATCGTGATTTCGGCAGCGCTGGCGCTGCACGGGCAGACGGTGGAGGAGGCGAAGGCGTTTTTGGAGGAGGCCGAGGCGACGCTGCTGAAGCAGTCGAATTACCTGAGCCGGGCGCAGTGGCTGCAGTCCACCTACATCAATCCGGATAGCGAGATGCAGGCGGCGCTGGCGAATGAGCGGTACATCGAAGTGGTCAAGGGCTATGCGCGGCAGGCGACGCGGTTCGATAAGGTTCAACTGCCGCCGGAGATGGCGCGGAAGATGACGCTGCTGAAGATCGGCCTGACGCTGGCGACGCCGTCGGACAAGGCGGAGGCGTCGGAGCTGACGCAGTTGACGGCGAAGATGGAGTCGGCGTACGGGTCGGGGAAGTATTGCCGGGACGCGCCGCAGGACAAGGGGCGGTGCCTGGACCTGCAGGACATCACGATTCTGATGGCGAACGGGCGGGACCCGAAGGAGCTGCTGGACGTGTGGCAGGGCTGGCACAAGGTGGCGCGGCCGATGAAGAAGGACTACCAGCGGTTTGTGGAGCTGGGGAATAAGGGCGCGCGGGAGCTGGGGTTCAAGGACATGGGGGCGATGTGGCGGTCGAAGTACGACATGCCGCCGGATGCGTTTGCGAAAGAAGTGGACCGGCTGTGGGAGCAGGTGCGGCCGCTGTACGTGAGCCTGCACGCGTATGTGCGGAACCGGCTGCGGGAGAAGTACGGGGCGAACGTGGTGCCGGAGAAGGGGCCGATTCCGGCGCACCTGCTGGGCAACATGTGGGCGCAGAGCTGGGACAACATCTACGACGTGCTGGAGCCGAAGGGGGCGACGAAGACGTACGATCTGACGTCGATTTTGAAGCAGAAGAAGATCGATGAGATCGAGATGGTGCGGTACGGGGAGCGGTTCTTCCAGTCGCTGGGGTTCGCGCCGCTGCCGAAGACGTTTTATGAGCGGTCGCTGTTCGTGAAGCCGCAGGACCGGGAAGTGGTCTGTCACGCGTCGGCGTGGGACGTGGACAACGACGAAGACCTGCGGATCAAGATGTGCATTCAGATCACGGGCGAGGAGTTCGCGGTGATCCACCACGAGCTGGGGCACAACATCTATCAGCGGGCGTACCGGAAGCAGCCGTTCCTGTTCCGCGATTCGGCGAACGACGGGTTCCATGAGGCGGTGGGGGATACGATCGCGCTGTCGATTACGCCGGAGTACCTGGTGCAGGTGGGGCTGTTGGACAAAGCCACGGATCCGAGCGGGGACATCGGGCTGTTGTTGAAGCAGGCGCTGGCGAAGGTGGCGTTTCTGCCGTTCGGGCTGATGATCGACCAGTGGCGATGGAAGGTGTATTCAGGCGAGATCACGCCGGCGGAGTACAACCGGAAGTGGTGGGAGCTGCGGCGGAAGTATCAGGGCGTGGACGCGGGCGGGCGGACGGAGGAGGACTTCGATCCGGCGGCGAAGTATCACGTGGCGGCGAACGTGCCGTACACGCGGTATTTCCTGGCACACATTCTGCAGTTCCAGTTTCACCGGGCGTTGAGCCAGGCGGCGGGGTGCAAGACGGCGCTGCACCGGTGTTCGATTTACGGGTCGAAGGAGGCGGGGAAGAAGCTGGACGACATGCTGACGATGGGGCTGAGCCGGCCGTGGCCGGAGGCGTTGCAGGCGGTGACGGGGAGCCGGGAGATGGACGCGACGGCGGTGAAGGAGTATTTCGCGCCGCTGCAGAAGTGGCTGGACGAGCAGAACAAGGGCAAGCCGGTGGGTTGGTAGCGGGGGCGGATTGTCAAGGTTGTGTCAGGTTATGGTCATGTTCCGGGCCGGGGTATTGCGGGGTGGTGGGGGCCGGTTTAGAGTGAGGGAAATCACACTTGGCTACGGGGTCTCCGCGGGTGATTAGCAGCACCGGCGGAGGCCCCGGTTTCGTTTAGCGGGCGGGGGGCTGGGAGGCGAGCTGGACCAGGGCTTCGAGGACGCGGGTGCGCTGTTCGGGGGTGACGGTGAGGTACTGGTGGCGGGCGGCGGGGTTGGGGGTGTGGGTGGTGACGCCTTCGGCGTCGGCGGTGATGGTGCCGTTTTCGGAGAGGCCGAAGTAGCCGCGGTTGGGGCGGACGGCGTAGAGAACGGCGGTGAGGTCCCAGGTCTGGCGGTCGTAGGGCATCTTCATGTAGTTGCGGTAGGCTTCGGCGACGGGGTGGTTCTTCACGTACTTAAAGTCGTTTTCGATCGACACGGCGGGGTAGCGGATGGCGTCGCCGATTTCGTAGCCGGAGGTGACGATGGGAGTGGGCCATTCGGCGAAGACTTTGTTGGCGGCGGGGAGGTCGATGTAGACGTTGTACTCCTTCTTGCCCTTGGGGAAGGCGCCGGCCATGAGGGAGAGAAGCTTTACTTTGCGGCGGATGAGGTCTTTGGCGCCGGGGCGGTCGAGGAGGCGGGCGAGGTTGGTGAAGAAACCGACCTGGACGATGGTGACGGAGTTGTCGGGCTGGGCTTTGAGGGTCTGTTCGAGGAGGGCGACGGCTTCGGGGGCGTCCTTGTAGTTCTTGAGCTTGCGGGGGTAGGCGGGGTTGGCGACGGGGACGGCGATCATGGGGGCGTCCTTGGGGGTTTTGCCGTCGTGGACGATGCCGATGGGGATGTTGGGGCGGTGGTAGAAGTGATTGACGAGGTCGATGTAGGGGGCGGCGTCCTTGTTGTCCTTGGTGACGGTGACGGCGAGGAGTCTGGCTTCGCCGCGGGATTCGAGGGCGTGGATGACGGCGAGGGCGAGGGCGTCGTCGATGTCGTTGCCCATGTCCGTGTCGAAGATGAGGTTGACGGGCTGGGCGGGGAGGAGGACGGCGGCGAGCGCCAGGAGGGCGAGGGAACGCATGGCTTCATCATATTCGGTCCTTACGGGGCGAGGGCGATGAGGGCGTTGACGGTGGCGTGCCAGGCGGGCGACGGGCCGATGGGGAGGCGGAGGAGCTGGATGGAAAGGAGTACGGCGCCGGCGGACCAGTACACGGGGTGGACGCGGCCGTTGACGCGGCGGTCGTGCAGCATGGCGGCGGCGATGAGGAGATCGCAAAGGAGGCCGGGCATGATGGTGACGGCGATGGGGGGCGGTGGGGCGTGCTGGCCGGGGGGCACGGGCGGGGCGAGGAGGAGGGCGAACCAGCGGCCGAAGGCGGCCTGGAGGATCGACGCGGTGGCGATGAGGAGGAAGCGCTTGTGGATCGCGGGGCGATTGACGTTCAGCAGGGCGAGGGTGAACAGGACCGCGAAGAAGGCGATGCCGGTGAGGGGGACGACCGAGAAGGCCCGGGCGGCGTCGGGGAAGCCCTGTGCGGAGTGGAGCCGGACGCTGTGGACGGCGGCGGCGAAGCCGGCGAAACACATGCCGGTGGCGAGGGCCACGCCGGCGACGCCGAATTCGCGGTGGCGGGTGAGGCGGCCGGCGGCGGCGAGGCGGGTCTGCACGAAGAAGAGCAGGATCCAGCCGTAGAAGAACAGGGCGTGGAGGTGAAGGACCGGGGCGACATCGAGCGTGCCGCGGAAGAGGGGGACCCAGTAGGTGGGGGCGAAGCCGAGGATGGCGATTGCCGCGAACGTGGCCGCCATGGTCACGTAGAAACCAGGCTTGTCGGAACGGACAAGCGAGACGGTTTGGGCGAGCTGGCTCATTCCGTCCTCCCGTATAGTGGAGTCGGTCTATGTCGGGACCGATGCTAGCACAGCGGGGGCGGGGGGTGGTTAGCGGCGGGCGGCGGCGTCGGCGGTGTTGGTGGGGTCGGCGGTAGACCAGGTCTGGTCGGCGGAGGGGCCGTAGATGGCGGGGACGGGGCGGCCGAGGGCGCGGAGGTAGGTGAGGAGCTGGGTGCGGTGGTGGGCGGTGTGGAGGATGCGGCGGGTGAGGATCCAGGCGCGGGTGCGGGCGGTGTCGAAGAACGGGACTTCGGCGAGCCACCAGGCGGGCGGCTGCCGGGCGAGGAATTCGAGGCGCGTGGGGACAGCGGATTCGAGACGGGCGAGGTAGCCGGCGAGGCGGCCGGGCGGGGGGAGGACCTCGGGGGCGGGGAGTTCGGCAGGCAGGCCGAGGAATTCGGCGAAGAAGCGGCG